>JANLUW010000584.1:0-4157 GCA_031363645.1 Rhizobacter sp.
ACGAACAGGCCCGAGAACAGATAGCTCAACGCCGGGTGGTTGTGCCAGTACGCGACCATGCTGGCGAGCAGATCGGGCCGGCGCAGGAACGGTGAGTCGGCAACGGTCGCGCCGCCGAGCACGAAGTGGTTGCCGCCGCCGGTGCCGGTGTGGCGGCCGTCGAGCATGAATTTTTCGGTCGACAGCCGCGTCTCGTGCGCCGACTGGTAGAGGTGCGTCGCTTGCTCGACCAGCTCGCCCCAGCTGTGCGCCGGGTGGATGTTGACTTCGATCACGCCGGGGTCGGGCGTGACGCGCAAGAGTGCCAGGCGCGGATCTTTCGGCGGCTCGTAGCCTTCGAGGATGACCGGCAGCTTCATCTCTAGCGCGGTGTCTTCGACGGCGCAGACGAGCTCCAGATAGTCTTCGAGCTCGGTCGCGGGCGGCATGAAAACATACAACCGACCGTTGCGGGGCTCGGCACTCATCGCCGTGCGCGTGACCGATGCGGCCGACTCGAAACGGCCAGGTGCGCGCGGCGCGGCACCTGTCGTGAGGCTGCTGCTCGGCGATCGATCACCGCTCAACGCCGCACGCGATCGGTCGGCAAAACTCGTCGACGACGGCGCACCGGCAGCGGCGGATGGCACCGCTGCAGACATCGCCGCCGCGCCCATCTCGTTCGCGCCGTTTGCGAAGCGCAGCCGCCGATACGGGGGCAGTGGCACGAACGATTGCGTCTGGTCGGGCGGGTAGACCCACGGCAAGTCGCTTTCCTTGGCCCAAGGTTGCGAGTCGAGCGGCAGACGGTAGCCCATCGCCGAATCGCCCGGGATCAGGTAACAGCGCTCGGCGCGCAAGAACCACGGGCCCGTCTGCCAACGAGGCGCGCCGCTCGGATTGCGCGCCACCGGCAAGACATGGCCAACGACCTTGTCGAGCCCCTGCGTGAACACCTTGCGAATGCGGTCACGCTCCAATGGATCGGCCAGCCGCGCATCGAACGGGTCGACGTTGGTCGGCAGCTTGCGCTCGCGCCACAGGTAGTACCAGGTGTCTTCGAACGCCGGGAAAACGTACTTCGCGTCGAGCCCGAGCCGCTTGGCCACACCGGCGAGAAAGCGGTGCGCGTGCGCCTCGGTGACGCCGTAATCCTGGTGCTCGTTGGCGAAGAGTTCAGGGTGGGTCCAGACGGGCTCCTTGTCTTTGCGCCAGAACAGGTTGAGCGACCAGCGCGGCAGTTGCTCGCCCGGGTACCACTTGCCCTGCCCGTAGTGCAGCAGGCCGCCCTGCCCGTACTTCGTGCGCAGCTTGTCCATCAGGTCGGCGCTGAGCAGGCGCTTGGTCGGGCCCATCGCCTCGGTGTTCCATTCGTCGCCTTCGCGGTCGTCGACCGAGACGAACGTGGGTTCACCGCCTTGCGTGAGCCGCACGTCGTTCTTGCGCAAGTCGCGGTCGACCTGGTGACCGAGCGCGTCGATCGCCTTCCATTGCGCTTCGGTGTAGGGCAAGGTGACGCGCGGCGCCTCCCAAACGCGGGTGACCGACATCGAATGCTCGAAGGTCGTTTCGCACTCGTCGATCGCGCCGCTGACCGGCGCCGCCGAGCCGGGCTCGGGCGAGCAGGCGAGCGGGATGTGGCCTTCGCCGGCGAGCAGGCCCGAGGTCGGGTCGAGGCCGATCCAGCCGGCACCGGGCAGGAACACCTCGCACCACGCATGCAGGTCGGTGAAGTCGATCTCGGTGCCGCTGGGGCCATCGAGCGATTTGACGTCGCTCTTGAGCTGGATCAGATAGCCGGAAACGAAGCGCGCCGCGAGGCCAAGGTGGCGCAGCAGTTGCACCAGAAGCCAGCCGGTGTCGCGGCACGAGCCGCTCGCCTTCGTCAGCGTTTCTTCGGGCGTTTGCACGCCGGGCTCCAGGCGCACGAGGTAGCCGATGTCGCGCTGCAACTTTTGGTTCAGCGCGACGAGCCAGTCGTTGGTGGCCGTCTTCTCGCGCGGGAGGGTTGCGAGGTAAGCCGCGAACGCCGGCGCGTCGAGCGTGTCGAGCGCCTTGACCGTGTACGGCTCGAGCTCGGCCGCGACCTCGGGCTCGTAGGTGAACGGGTAGTGCTCGGCCGAGGGTTCGAGGAAGAAGTCGAACGGGTTCAGCACCGCCATCTCGGCGACCAGATCGATCTCGATCCGAAAGCCCGTGGTCTTGTCCGGGAACACGAGGCGCGCAAGGTAGTTCGACTGCGGGTCTTGCTGCCAGTTGACGAAGTGCGTGGCCGGCTCGACGCGCATCGAGTAGCTCAAGATGCGCGTGCGCGAATGCGGCGCCGGCCGCAGCCGCACGATTTGCGGCCCGAGGTTGATCGGCCGGTCGTAGCGGTAATGCGTGACGTGATTCAGCGCGACGTGGATGGACATTGAGGCTTTCGGAAATCGGTGAGGTCAGGCGGCGACCGGCACGAGGAAGTCGCGGCTGATGCCGACGCCCAGCGTGCCGACGCGTTCGAGGAACTGCGTCAAATACGCGTGCAAGCCCGTCGCGAGGATCTCGTCGATGCGGCCGTATTGCAGGTCGGCCTGCAGCCGGCCGGCCTTGCGCAATGTGTCGGTCGATTGTTCGTTCGCAACCATCTTGAGGTTGATCACGACCTCATGCATGCAGGCCGCCAGCGAGCGCGGCATGTCGGCGCGCAGGATCAGCAACTCGGCGACCTTCTCGGGCCGGATCACGTTGCGATACGCCTTGCGATACACCTCGAAGCCCGAGACCGATCGCAGGATGCCCGACCAATGATAGAAATCGACCTCGATGTCGCGCGCCGCGGCGCCGTTGCCGTTCTGGCTCTGACTCTGGAACCCGTGGTACTCGCTCTCGACTGCGTGGAACTTCACGTCGAGCAAACGCGCGGTGTTGTCGGCCCGCTCCAGAAAACTGCCGATGCGCAGGAAGTGAAAGGCTTCGTCTTGCAGCATCGTACCGACCGCGACGCCGCGCGAAAGATGCGATCGGAACTTGACCCACTCGAACAGCGTGCTCGGGTCACGCAGGTAAGCCTCGTTTTTGACCATGCGCTGGAACTCGAGCCAGGTCTGGTTCTGTGTTTCCCAGACCTCGGTGGTGAGCGTGCCGCGCACCGCGCGTGCGTTCTCGCGCGCGGCCTGCAGGCAACTGCGGATGCTGGAGCCGTTCTCGGCGTCGCCGATCATGTAGCGCATCACGGCATCGGGCGTGACATCGCCGTAGTGCTCGGCAAAGTCGACAGTTAATTCACTGATGCCGAGCAGGCCCTTCCAGCCCTTCTCGGCGTCTTCCGCGGATTGCGGCATCAGCGACGCCTGGTAGTTCACGTCGAGCATCCGTGCGGTGTTCTCTGCGCGCTCCATGTAGCGCGCCATCCAGAACAGGTGATCGGCAGTGCGTGACAACATGATCAGGCCTCCAGTACCCAGGTGTCTTTCGTACCGCCGCCCTGCGACGAGTTGACGACCAGCGAACCTTCTTTCAGCGCCACGCGCGTCAGCCCGCCCGGCACCATCTGCACCTCCTTGCCGCTGAGCACGAACGGCCGCAGGTCGATGTGGCGCGGCGCGATGCCGCTGTCGACATACGTGGGGCACGTCGACAGGCTCAGCGTGGGCTGGCCGATGTAGCCGCTCGGGTTCGCCAGCAGGGCTTTGCGAAAGTCGGCGATCTCGGCCTTGCTCGCCGCCGGCCCGATCAGCATGCCGTAGCCGCCCGCGCCGTGCACCTCCTTCACGACGAGCTCATGCAGATTCGCCAGCACGTATTTCAGGTCGTCGTTCTTCCGGCACTGGTAGGTCGGCACGTTGTGCAGGATCGGCTTTTCGCCGAGGTAGAACTCGATCATCTTCGGCACGTAGGGGTAGATCGATTTGTCGTCGGCCACGCCGGTGCCGATCGCGTTGCTCAAGGTCACGTTGCCGGCGCGGTAGGCGGCGAGCAACCCGGCGCAACCGAGTGTCGAATCCTTGCGGAACGCGCTCGGGTCTAAAAAGTCATCGTCTACGCGGCGGTAGATCACGTCGACCCGCTTCGGCCCTTGCGTCGTGCGCATGTAGACGAAGTTGTCTTTGACGAACAGGTCTTGCCCCTCAACCAGCTCAATGCCCATTTGCTGGGCCAAAAAGGCGTGTTCAAAATAGGCGGAGTTGTACATGCCA
>JANLUW010000599.1:0-12975 GCA_031363645.1 Rhizobacter sp.
CCCGAGTCGAACATGCCGGCGTACCCGTGGCTGACGGCCCAAGCCATCGACCCGGCGAGCGTGCCGCCGCGCCTGGCCGCGATGAAGCGCCTCGGCGTGCCCTACACCGATGCCGAGGTCACAGCGAGCGCCGATGCGGTCAAAGACAAGACCGAGCTCGACGCGCTCGTCGCTTACCTGCAATCGCTGGGCACGCACGTCAGGTGAACACCCGCAAAAGACAAGCCGTGAAAGAAGCGACCCCATGGACCTGAACGACATCCGCAGCCTCGTCACGCTGTTCGGCCTGGTTATCTTTTTGGTGTTGGCGGCGTGGACCTACCGGCCTGCCCGGCGTGCCGGCCTCGACGAAGCTGCGCAACTGCCGTTCCTCGGCGAGGCCGGCTTCAACCGCGAGGGCACACGCGATGAGTGACTTCTTCAACAGCGGATGGTCGATCGGCATCGCCGTCGCGACCATCCTCGGGCTTGTCGGCTGCATGGCGTTGCTGATCGTGGCCGCACGCCGGCGCGTGATGGCTGGCGACAACACCACCGGCCACATCTGGGACGAAGACCTGCGCGAGCTCAACAACCCGCTGCCGCGCTGGTGGATGTGGCTGTTTGTGCTGACGATCGTCATCTCGGGCGTCTACCTCGTGCTGTACCCCGGTCTCGGCAGCACCGCGGGCACGTTGAACTGGAGCAGCGTTGGCCAGTACAAGGAAGAGCAAGCCAAGGCGCATGCGTTGAGCGCGCCGCTGTACGCAGCCTTCGCCGCCAAGCCGGTGATGGCACTGGCGCGCGACCCGCAAGCGATGGCTGTGGGCGAGCGCCTGTTCGCGAACACCTGCGCGGCCTGCCACGGTGCCGATGCGCATGGCAGCAAGGGCTTTCCGAACCTGACCGACGGCGACTGGCTCTGGGGCGGTTCGCCTGAGCGCATCAAGGAGACCCTCACGATGGGCCGGCAAGGCATGATGCCGCCGATGGCCGCCGCGATCGGCACGCCGCAAGACGTGACGAACGTGGCCAATTACGTGCTCATGCTGTCGGGCGGCCCCGACAGCCTGCAGGCCCAGCTCGGCCGGCCGAAGTTCGCGGTGTGCGCGGCTTGCCACGGCGCCGACGGCAAGGGCAACCAGGCCCTCGGCGCGCCCAACTTGACCGACGATGTCTGGCTGCACGGCCGCGGCGAGGCGGCGATTGTCGCGATGGTCACCAAAGGCAAAACCAACGTGATGCCGGCCCACGCGGACCGGCTGACACCGGAGCAGATCCATGTGCTGACGGCCTACGTCTGGGGTTTGTCGAACCCGGCAACTGCCGGCAAGTGAGGCCAGCTTGACGACACGGAAAACAGCGCCGGCGCGCGTCGTCATCCCGATCATTCCTGTGGCGTCCCCGCCCGAACTCGTCTCGCTCTACGAGAAGCAGAAAAAGATCTTCCCGCGCTCGGTGCATGGCTGGTTCGCGCGCTGGCGCTGGGCGCTGGTGTGGTTCACGCAGATACTTTTCTACGGCTTGCCGTGGCTGCAGTGGAACGGCAGGCAGGCGGTGCTGTTCGAGCTCACATCGCGGCGCTTCTACATCCTCGATCTGGTGCTGTACCCACAGGATTTCATCTACCTGACCGGCATCCTCGTGCTGTCGGCCTTCGGGCTGTTCTTCTTCACCGCGGTCGCCGGGCGCCTGTGGTGCGGGTACGCCTGCCCGCAGACGGTCTACACCGAGATTTTCATGTGGGTCGAGCACCGCATCGAAGGCGAGCGCGGCGCGCGCATGAAGCTCGATGCCGGCCCGTGGACGGCGAACAAGGTTTGGCGCAAGACCGCCAAGCACGCGGTCTGGATCGCAATCGGCCTGTGGACCGGCTTCACCTTCGTCGGCTACTTCACGCCGGTGCGCACGTTGTGGGCGGAGGCCTTCACGCTCAACTTCGGCCCGTGGGAATGGTTCTGGGTCAACTTCTACGGCTTCGCGACCTACGGTAACGCCGGCTTCCTGCGCGAGCAGGTCTGCAAGTACATGTGCCCGTACGCGCGTTTCCAGAGCGCGATGTTCGACCGCGACACCTTGATCGTCAGCTACGACACCGCACGCGGCGACCCGCGCGGCACGCGCGCCCGCGGTGCCGACAAGAACGCGCTCGGCCTGGGCGACTGCATCGATTGCGGCCTGTGCGTGCACGTGTGCCCGGTCGGCATCGACATCCGCGACGGCCTGCAGTACGAGTGCATCGCCTGCACCGCCTGCATCGACGCCTGCGACAGCGTGATGGACAAGATGAAGTACCCGCGCGGCCTGATCCGCTACTCGACCGAGAACAGCTTGGTACAGGGCCTCGCGCGCAGACAGATGTTTCGGCGCGTGCTGCGGCCGCGGGTGTTGATCTACGGCGCGGTGCTGGTCGCGATCGCGGCGGGCTTCGCGATCAGCCTTTCGATGCGCGACACCTTCAAGGTCGACATCGTGCGCGACCGCATGACGCTGGCGCGCGAGGCGGGCGACGGGCAAATCGAAAACCTCTACCGCCTGCAGTTGATGAACGCGACCGAGCAGCCGCAGCGCTACCACGTCGAGGTGCGGGGCATCCGCGGCGCGGCGCTCACGAACGCGACCGATGTCGACGTAGCGCCGGCACAGGCGCGCTGGATCACTGTCGCCGTGCGCGTGCCCGCGCAGACGGCGCAGACGTTGGGCGCTGGTGCGCACCCGATCCAATTCGAGGTGGTGGCCGTCGGCAACAAGGGTGCCAAGGTGAGCGAGCGTTCGACATTCGTCGTGCCGCGCTAGGGCTGTGACATGAGCTGCGACAAGGAGATCACGACATGACGACGAACAAGATGGGGCCTGTCCAGCCGTGGTGGCGCATTCGCATGGTGTGGCTGGCGTTCGGCGGGCCGGCGGTCGTCGTCGTCGCGAGCTTCGTCACGCTGTTCTTCGCAATCCACGGGCGCGACGTTCCGCTCTCGGAGATGGGCTCGGCCGAAAGTGCGGCCGAAGGATCGAGCGAGGTCGGCCACGCCCCCGCAATGCAGGCGCGCAACCATGCTGCCACCCCGCGGCGCTGAACTGGCCTTGCGTGCAGCGGGCGTGCCGCGCCCGTTGGGCGAGCGCGCGTTGCTGATCCTCTGGCCCGCGTTCGTGATGGCCGGCGTGCTGGAGGCGCTCGTCTTCGTCGTCGTCGACCCGCTGAGCGTGCATTGGTTCAGTGCCGACCCGCTGGGCTGGTCGGCGAGCGCCGTGTACTCGGTCACGTTCCTGATTTTCTGGGGCGTGATCGCGACATCTGCCGCGGTCACGCAGTTGCTCGAAGCACCGGACCGGACAGGCTGAAGGCGCTCGATGCGCGCGCCTTGCGTTGCGTCAAAGGCCAGGCGCCGGTTTGCCGGCACGATCGCGCCATGAGTCCATCGACCCCGTTCGCGCTCGCCGCTGCACAGCCATCGGAACCCGCGCGTCTGCCCGAGGCCCTGCTGCAACGCTTCGACACGCCCGGCCCGCGTTACACCTCGTACCCCACGGCTGACCGCTTTGACGCCGGCTTCGGCAGCGCCGAGGCGATCCACGCGATGGCGCACCGGCCGCGCCATCCCGACGGCGCGGCAGGCGCGCCGCTCTCGGTCTACGTTCACGTGCCGTTCTGCGAATCGGTGTGCTACTACTGCGCCTGCAACAAGGTCATCACGAAGCACCACGAGCGCGCGGCCGAGTACCTCGACGCGCTCGACTCCGAGATCGCGCTCGTGACCAACCTGCTCGGCACCGGGCAGCCGCTGTCACAGCTGCACTTCGGCGGCGGTTCGCCGACCTTCCTCACCGATGCGGAGTTGAAGCACGTGTTCGCGACACTGCGCCGTGCATTCGTGCTGACGACCGATGCCGAAGTTTCGATCGAGGTCGACCCGCGCACCGTCACGCCCGCGCGCCTCGCGCATCTTCGAGACATCGGCTTCAACCGCATCAGCTTCGGCGTGCAGGATTTCGACCCGGCGGTGCAGAAGGCAGTGCACCGCGTGCAGCCGTTCGCGGAGGTCGAGGCCTTGATGACGAGCGCGCGCGCACTCGGCTTCGATTCGATCAACGCCGACCTGATCTACGGCCTGCCGTGCCAGACGCCCGAGAGCTTCGCGCGCACCGTGCAGCAGATCGGCGCGCTCCGCCCCGACCGCCTCGCGCTCTACGCCTACGCCCATCTGCCGCAGCGCTTCAAGCCACAGCGCCGCATCGATGCCGAGGCGCTGCCCTCGGCCGCGCAGCGCGTCGAGATGCTCGGCAATGCGATCGCCGCTCTTGCACAGCGCGGCTACGCCTACATCGGCATGGACCACTTCGCGCTGCAAGACGACGCGCTCGCGGTCGCCAAGCGCGGCGGCCGGTTGCATCGAAACTTTCAGGGCTACAGCACCCAACCCGACTGCGACTTGATCGGCCTCGGCGTCTCGGCCATCGGCCGCATCGGCAGCAGCTACTACCAAAACGCGAAGTCGCTGCCCGAGTATTACGAGAGGGTGAGGCAGCGCGAGTTGCCGGTGGTTCGCGGCATTGCGTCGAGTGCGGACGACGTCGTTCGGCACGACGTCATCATGGCGCTGATGTGCCAGGGCCGCGTCGATTTCGCGACGACCGAGCGCGCGCATGGCCTGCACATGCGCGCCTACTTCGCCGCTGAATTCGAGCGCCTGCAACTGCTCGCGCAAGCCGGGCTCGTCGTGCTCGAACCGGCCGCGATTCAAGTCACCGAAGCCGGCTGGTTCCTGGTGCGCGCAGTCGCGATGGTGTTCGACGCGCACGTGAAGCGCGACGCGGCGGTCGAGCGCTTCTCGCGGATCGTTTGATGGAGTGGCCGTTGGTGCTCGCGGGGCTGGCGATGGGTGTGGCCTCCACGCCGCATTGCGCAGTGATGTGTGGCGCGCCCTGCGCCGCGCTGACCAACAGCGGGCCTGCAGCAGCGAGCGGATTTCACCTCGGGCGCTTCGCCGGCTACACGGTCGCAGGCGCCATCGCCGCCAGCAGCATCGCCGCGCTCGGCGCGTGGGGCCAGGCGTCGCCCGCGCTGCGGCCGTTCTGGACCCTGCTGCACCTCGCGTTCCTCGCACTCGGTTTGTGGTGGGTGGTCACGGGCCGACAGCCGGCGTGGATGCTCCGGCGCACTGTCACGACCATCGGCGTCGACACCGACACCGGCGTGCCCGTGCGCATGCACGGCCTGCGCGAGCCGGCCGCGCGCGCGACGCTGGCCGGGCTCGCGTGGGTCGCGTGGCCGTGCGCCGCGCTGCAAGGCGGCCTGCTGCTGGCGGCACTCGCGAACAGCGCGCCGGGCGGGGCGCTCGTGATGGCGGCCTTCACACTCGGCTCGATGCCCGGCCTTGCGGCTGCGCCATGGGCTTGGGCGCGCTGGCGCGGGTGGCGCCAAGGGCGGGCAAGCCGCCAAGGGAGCGATCGCCGCAGCAATGCCGTCGCGCCTGGCCAGGTCGCCGTGCTCGGATTTCGCATCGCCGGCGTCGGGCTGGTCGCGGTGTCGGGCTGGGCGCTTACGCACGGCATCTGGGAGCGTTTCGCGGCCTGGTGCGTGAGCTGAAGGCGGCGCAGGCCAACCCACGCGAAACAGCGTCGACCGGTCACAGCTGGGGTGGGCCGAGCCCGATCGGTGCCGGCGCGATGGTCACGATGCGCGTGAACAGCGCGCGGTAGTCCGGCTCCGAGTCGTGGCCGGTGAGGGGGTCGCGGTTCTCGGCGAAGGCTTTCGTCGCGGGCGTGGTCTTCGTTGAGCTTGTCGAGCAACCCCTGCGAGAACGGCGTGCGCGCCGCTCTTCACGAATGATTCGGAGGGCGATGTGTGGCATAGGGTTCGCCCGTAAGTCCGGCCAGCCTCGCAGCGGATCGGGCGGGCGTCCTTGTTGCAGATCAAACCGATCGCCGCAGCAGGTTGCGGCGAACTTGACGCCGCACAAAGACCTCCGGGCCCGCGCAGGCGATGCTCGGAACGCCGCGTGCCCAACACCGGCTCGACACCCCTCAATCAACACCTCTTCACGCCATGGCCGCATTCGACATTCAGCGTGTTCTGAGCGTTCACCACTGGAACGACACGCTGTTCAGCTTCACGACCACGCGTGGCGCCGGCTTGCGGTTCGAGAGCGGGCCGTTCGTGATGATCGGGCTGGAGGTCGAGGGTCGCCCGTTGCTTCGGGCGTACAGCATCGCCAGCGCGCACTGCGCCGAGCACCTCGAGTTCTTCAGCATCAAGGTTCAGGGTGGCGCGTTGACATCGCGGCTGCAGCACCTGCGCGTCGGTGACCCGGTGCTGGTCGGTTCCAAGCCGACCGGAACGCTCGTGATCTCCGACTTGCCACCCGGGCGGCACCTTTATCTTCTGGCCACCGGTACAGGCCTCGCGCCGTTCCTGAGCATCGCGCGCGATCCCGAGGTCTATGAGCGTTTCGACAAGTTCGCGCTGGTGCACGGCGTGCGCGAGGCGAGCGACCTCGCCTATGCGCAATTGATCGAGCACGACCTGCCGCACGACGAATTTCTAGGTGACGTGGTGAGGCGCCAACTGATCTACCTGCCGGTCGTGACGCGCGAGGCGTTTCGTCACCAGGGTCGCCTGCCGGAGCTGATCGCCAGCGGCGCGTTGGCGCACAAGGCGTTCGTCGAACGCTAAGGCCCGTTGACGAGGCGCTCGAGCGCGGTCGGGTCGAGGACATCGACCTGGCGCCGGTGCACGCGCAGCACACCGTCATCGTGCAGACGCGAGAAACAGCGGCTGACGGTCTCGAGCGTCAGGCCGAGGTAGGTGCCGATTTCTTCGCGCGTCATGCGCAGCACCAGCGACGACGCCGAGAAGCCGCGCAAGCGCAAGCGCTGCGTCAGGTCGAGCACGAAGGCTGCGACACGTTCCTCGGCGCGGCGGTTGCCGAGCAGCCGCATCATGCCGTGGTCGTTGACGATCTCGCGGCTCATGACCTTGTGAAATTGGCGTTGCAGATCGGTGAACTCGCGCGACAAGAATTCGAGCTGCCCATAGCGGATCACGCAGACCTCCGAGTCTTCCAGCGCGACCGCGTCGCACGGGTGCATTTCGGTGCTCATGCCGTCGAGCCCGAGCACCTCGCCGGCCATCTGGAAACCGGTGACCTGCTCTTGGCCATCGGTCGATGCCAGCCGCGTCTTGAAGAAGCCCGCACGGATCGCGTAGACCGCCTCGAACCGGTCGCCAGTGCGAAACAGGGCCTGGCCGCGCTTGACGAAACGACGGCTGTCGACAAGCGCGTCGAGCCGCTTGAGATCGTCCTCGGACATCAGCAACGGCAGGCACAGCGAACGCAGGCTGCAATCGGCACAGGCGATGCGGGCGGTGCCCGGCGTTCGCATGCGCACGGAGCGCGCGGTCATGACAGGGGCGATCGTTGAATCATCCGGTGCATTGTTCGGCCGCGATTCGCATGCTGGTTGATCCAGCGCAAGGTGCTCGCGGAGGGCGTGGCTACATTGAGTCGAGCGCCGGCAACCCGGTGCGCCTTCGGTGCTGTGCCGAAGTCAAACCGCAAGGAGTCACTGTGTACATCGTGCCCATCAGCCTGTTGAAATCGCCCGCCTTCGCGCTTGCAACGCTCACGGCGACCGGCGCCCTCGTCGCCGCCGGCCTCAACGAGACGGCACAGGCGGCAGTCTCGGTTCAACCATCCCATTCAGAGCCCGCGACATGAGCACCACCGACTGACCTGAACCCGATCGCAGTGCCGCCCTCGGCATGCTCGCTGCCATCCTGTTGATCGGCGCAGCACTTCCCGGTGCAACCGCTGACGAGGCAGAGAAAAGCGCCCAGCCAACGTCGACCGCCAAAAAACATTCGACTGTTGTCGATGCCGACCGAGGCGGCCTTGTCGCTCAGGCCCTATGCCGAGGACATGAGCAGCACGGCTGCGGCGCTCGTACGCGCGGCCGAAAGCCACGGCGAGCGCGCGGGCGTCGAGGGCACCGTGCGTGTCAGCGCGAGCGAGGTCATCGGCGGCGAGGTGTTGCCAGCCATCGTTGCGCAATTGCAGAGCGAGCATCCGGCGCTCAAGGTCGAGCTCGTGTTGACCAACCGCGTTCGAGACCTGCTGCGCCGCGAGGCCGACATCGCCGTGCGCATGACACAGCCGAAACAGGAGTCGCTCATCGCGAGGCGCGCCGGCACCGTGGAAGTCGGCCTGCACGCGCACAAGCAATACCTGTCGGGTCGTGGCACGCCGCGCACGCCGGCCGGCCTCGGTGGGCACGCGCTGATCGGCTTCGGCCACGAGACCCCGTTTCTGCGCGCTGCACGAAAGGCATTGCCCGCATGGCATCGCGAGGCCTTCACGCTGCGCACCGACAGCGACCTGGCGCAGTTGGCTTTGATCCGCGCGGGCGCCGGCATCGGCGCGTGCCACGTGGCAATTGCCCGGCGCGAACCTCGGTTGGTGCGCGTGCTGGCCAAACACTTCGCGGTCGGCCTCGACACGTGGGTCACGATGCACGAAGACCTGCGTGGCAGCCCGCGGTGCAAGGTCACATTCGACGCGTTGTTGCGTGGGCTGCAGCGCCACGTTGCCTGAGGTCGGCGCCGGGGTGTGTGCGGTGTCGAACGCACGGCGCCGGGCTGGCGGCCTAACGGCGAACGAGTGTGCGCAGGGCCGGCCCGTCGAGCAAGCGGATGCCGAAACCGCTGGCCGAGGCGGTCGCCTCGCGACTGAAACGGCCACCGGTCAAGATGAACCCAGCGGACACGCCGCGTGCGGCCATCGTGCGCTGCAGCGCATGAACCGCGTCGACCCCGACCTTGCCCACCTGCCAATGCCGGCACTCGATCAGAAAGGTCATGCGGTCGCGGCGAAACATGAGCTGGCCTGCGGCTGCGGCCAGTTTTCCGTGCGGCACATCGACCGGTTGGTAGCCCTGCGAACGGAAAGTTTCGCCAACCAGCGACTCGAACGCGCGGGCAGTCATGTGCTCGAAGTTCGGCGCGCCACCCGAATCGGCAACGCGGCGCTGTAGCGCGCACCACGCCACGGCGGTGAGCGCCAGCGCCGCCAACGCAGCGAGGACCAGTGCGAGAGGTTCCATCACAGCGCTATCGGCTGCTGCACACAAAGCTGAAGGCCGACGGCGACCCGCGCTTGGGTCAAGCTGCGCTGAGCAGGTGTTTCATCCGGTTCAGGGCCTGCCGGGGCGTCAGGTCGTACTTGACGCCGGTGGCTTTTTCGCGCCGATCCATCGCCATCTTCAACGCCACCATCTTGCCGTGACGCTCAGACGAAAAACTGGTCGAGCGCGCTTTGCCATCGACGCTCCAAGACGCCACGAAATACAGATAAGGGTGCGCTGAGAACAGCACGTAGCGCGGGCGAATGCCGATCACGCCGCTCGTGTTGTTGGCCTGCGCGACGACACGCGCGCCGTTGCGCGCGGTGGTCGGCGCGGCGATCTTTTGCAGATCGGCCTCGGCCGCTCGCGCATGCGCGAGCGCCTTTCGCACGCCACCGTATTTGCGCACTGCGAAAAACTTCGTCATCGACGCGTGGCGCGGGCCGACCCGAACCTGAAAACCTTGGGTGGAGCCGTGACTGATGTGCTGAATTGCCATGCCGTTGTCCTCTCGATGCGCAAGCATAGCGGCCGCGCCGATCAAGGTCGCCTTGGTGCGGTGCGTGCGCCATCGGCATGCCGGCTCAAGCTGGTTATATTTCCAGTATGCAAAGTGACCGAGGCAAAGCGCCGAGCGGGGCGCTCAATGGCAGCCGCAAGATCGACGGCGCGCAGCGTGACGAGCCCGCTGCCGCAGCGCGCGGCCCGCAAAAAGGCCGCGGCACGGTGTGGGCGATCGAGCAGCGGTTCTCGCTCCAGACGAGCGAGGCGTACGACGACGGCTGGGGCTCGCTCGACCAGCAGGCCACCGAAGAGCGGCTGCCACCGGCCACGACCATCATCGAGGAGCGCGCCAAATCGATTCTGTCGAGCAACGACTCGCCCGACATTTCGTTCGACCTGTCGGTGAACCCGTACCGCGGCTGCGAACATGGTTGCGTCTACTGTTTCGCGCGGCCCACGCACAGCTACCTCGACATGTCGCCGGGGCTCGATTTCGAGACCCGCATCATCGCGAAAGTCAACGCCGCCGAGAAGCTGCGCGAGGCGTTCGCGAGCCGCAGTTACGAGCCGCTGCTGCTCAACATCGGCTCTGCCACCGATGCCTACCAGCCGGTCGAACGCAAGCTCGGCATCACGCGCGCCGTGATCGGCGTGCTGGCCGAATGTGCGCATCCGTTTTCGCTGGTGAGCAAGTCATCGGGCATCGAGCGTGACCTCGATCTGATCGCGCCGATGGCCGAGCGCGGGCTCGCGGCGGTGTACATGTCGGTCACCTCGCTCGACCCGGCGCTCTCGCGCATCCTCGAGCCGCGCGCGGCATCGCCGCAGCGGCGGCTGCAGACGATTGCGGCGCTCGCCAAGGCCGGAGTGCCGGTGGGCGTGAGCGTCTCGCCGATCATCCCGTTCATCAACGAGCCTGAACTCGAACGCATTCTCGAAGCCGCGGCAGAGGCCGGTGCGACCTCGGCATTCAGCGTGGTGCTGCGGCTGCCTTGGGAAGTGAATCCGCTGTTCCAGCACTGGCTCGACCAACACTTTCCGGAGCGCGCAGCGCGTGTGATGGCACGCGTGCGCGAGATGCGCGGTGGGCGCGACTACGACGCCCGTTTTGGTGCCCGCATGGAGGGTGAAGGCGTTTGGGCGCAGCTGCTCGATCAGCGCTTTCGCAAGGCGGCTGCGCGGTTCGGGCTGAACCGCCAGCGGGTCGAACTCGACTTGAAACAATTCAAGCGGCCTTTGAAGCCGAGCATCGATGGGCAGATCGATTTGTTCGGCTGAATCAGTCGCGCAAGTCCGGCTCGAAGAACACCCACCGCGCTTGCGTGAAAGCGGCGCGCATGTTGCGCTCCACTTCGTTGATGGCCTCGATCAGCGCCACGTCCGACGCCATCGGGTGCATGCGTGCTTTCACGGCCACCATGAGGTCGCTGCCCAACTGCTGCGTGATCACGTTGTAGACCTGCGCGACTTGCGGTTGCGCTTCGAGGTGGCCGCGCAGGGCGGCCTGCACTTGCGGTTCGGCGCTCTGGCCGATCAGCAGCGACTTCACTTCGATGCCGATGAGAACCGCGACCAAAATCAGCAACACGCCGATGCTGATCGAGCCGATCGCGTCCCACATCGGATTGCCTGTGACCATGGTCAAGCCGATGAAGCCGAGCGCCAGCACCAGGCCGCCGAGCGCGGCCATGTCTTCGCCGAATATGACCAGCAGCTCGCTTTGCCGCGAGGTGCGAAACCAGCGCCACAGGCTGCGCTCGCCGCGCTCTTTGTCGATCTCGCGCAGGGCGCCCCACAACGAGACCGACTCGGCGACGATGCTGAAGCTCAAGATGCCGACCGCCACCCACGCGTACTTGACCGGCTCGGTGTCGTGCAGCTTGTGCGCGCCTTCATAGATCGAGAACAGCCCGCCCATGCTGAACAACATCAGCGCGACGATGAAGCTCCAGAAGTAGATCGCACGGCCGTAGCCCAACGGGTGGTCGGGTGACGCACCACGTTTGGCTTCCTTCAGGCCCCAGATCAGCAGCGCCTGGTTGCCACAATCCGCGAACGAGTGGATCGCTTCGGCCAGCATTGATGCCGAACCGGTGAACACCGCACCGGTCGACTTCGCGATCGCAATCGCAAAGTTGGCGCCGAGTGCATAGAAGATCGATCTGAGCGAGTCGGCTTGGGCGGCCATGGTTGTTCCCGAAGGCTTGGGTAGGGGGCGCGCGACGCTCAGGGCGCGCGGCAGATGGCGAACGCGTCCAGATTTTGCTTGTACTCGGCCCCGCGGATGCCGAGCAAGCCGAGCGTCGAATGAAACAGGTTGTCGTGCGTGAGTGCGGCGTCGCGCTGACCGACAAGGCATGCGCGTTGTGCAGCGGCTTGCGCAGGCACCCGAGAGCCGAGCCACAGGACCATCGGCACATGCTTTTGCTCGATCGGCGCGACCGCATACGGCAGGCCGTGCAGGTAGAGGTTGTTCTCGCCGAGCGACTCGCCGTGATCGGAGACGTAGAGCATCGACGTGTCGTAGCGCGGCGCCTGCTGCTGCAGCCATGCGATGGTTTGCGCGAGCACGAGGTCGGTGTAGGCGATCGAGTTGTCGTACGCGTCGATCAGTGCGGTGCGCTCGCACTGCTGCAGCACATTGGTCGTGCACTCGGGCTGGAACGGTTTGCGGTCAGGGGGGCTGCGCTTGAAGTACGCCGGCCCGTGGCTGCCCATCTGGTGCAGCACCAGCAACACGCCGCGATCGCGGGCCGCGGCGGGGAGCGCTTTGATGCGTGCGTCGATGCCGTGCAGCAGCGCTTCATCGAGGCAATTTTCGCCGTCGCACAGCGCAGCCGGCAGCGCCGCAACGCCCGCAATCGGGTCGTGTGCATACGCGTTCGGGACGCGTTCGCACAGGCCTTTGCAGCCGGCCTGGTTGTCGACCCACAGCACGGCCATGCCGGCGTGCTGGACGAGGTCGAGCAGGTTCTCGTGATCCCGATCGCGCGACTCGTAGCTCGATTTGCCGAGCGCCGAAAACATGCAGGGAAGCGACGCTGCCGTGTTGGTGCCGCACGACATCACGTTGCGAAAGCTGGTCACGTCGAGCACGGCGAGCTGCAGGTTGGTGGGCCGGCCATAGCCGTTCAGCGCGAAGTGATCGGCGCGCGCGGTCTCGCCGATCACCAGCACCGTCAGTGGCGGTTTCGTGCCGGCCGCGCGCGGCAGGATGTGCGCATCGGCACCGACCGCCAGCGGTGGGCCACTCGGTTTGGTGCGCGACTGCAGGCCGATGTCGACCAGCGCGTACAGCGAGTTCAGCGGGTTGATCAGGTAGCGCATCGTGCGGTGGTTGCGCATCGTGCCCGAGAGGTCGGCGAACAGCGCGAA
>JANLUW010000626.1:0-6231 GCA_031363645.1 Rhizobacter sp.
CAAGACTACAACCTCGAGTTCAAGCAGCCCGCGTGCGCCACTTGCGCGCCCGACCCGTATGACGGCACGCTGCCGTTTCGCGCCTCCGACCATGACCCGGTGCTGGTCGGCCTCAGCCTCTTCAAGACCTTCATCGGCACCGCCGGCCGCGATGTGATCACCGGCAGCGAAGGCGACGACATCATCGTCGGTGGGCCCGGTGCCGACACGCTGACCGGCGGTGGCGGCGTCAACGTGTTCGTCTACACCTCGATGCGCGACGCCGGCGACACGGTCACCGACTTCGTGCCGGGCAAAGACTTTCTCGACCTGCGCACGCTACTTCGAAGCATCGGCTACGGCGGCGCCAACCCGGTCGCCGATGGTGTTGTGCACTTCGTCGCCGTGGCCGGCGGCACGAGCGTTCAGGTCGGCAGCGCGGGTGGCACGTTGCGGCCATTGGCGACGCTGAGCGGCGTGTCGCCGGGCAGCATCGATCCGGTACGCGACTTGATTTCACAGTGAACACCACCCTCTTTCATCCGGAACTCGCGCCATGAAAACGAACGCTCGACAACTTCTTGCAGCCACCGCGCTGGGCTTGCTGGCCTTCACCAGCAACCGCGCGCAGGCGCAGGTCACGACCGGCAGCCTGAGCGGCTGGAACGTGCTTGGCGACGTGGTCACGCAAGCCGGCGCGATCACGTTGACCACAGCGTTCGCCGACGGCGACCCGGCGGGCGACCAGCCGTTCAAACTGACGAATACGGGCACGGGCGCCGTGCCGATCGGTGAGCTGGAAACCGCGGCCGGTGTCGCACCGCTCGCGCTCGACCTGTCGGCGACTGAGTACGGCACCGAGGGCTCGCTGATCGGCCAGAGCTTTGCGGCCATCGCCGGGCAGACGCTGAGCTTCGTCTGGTCGTTCGGCACGCGCGAAACGCTGTTCCAGGACCGCGCCTTCGTTGTCATCGACGGTGTTGTCACGACACTCGCAACGGCCGGCGCAGCGGGTGCCGCGAGCCAAACTTTCAACTACACCTTCGGCCGAACCGGCGACGCCAGGCTCGCGTTCGGCGTGATCGACACCGGCGACGTTGTCGGCGTGTCGTCACTCACCGTCGGCCACCTGCAGTTGACCGTGGCCGCGGTGCCCGAGCCGGCGGCCGGTGCACTGCTGCTCGCCGGTCTCGGCGTGCTCGGCGTCGTCGCTCGGCGACGCCGATGCGCCGTCAGCCGACGCGGCGCAGCCCTTCCAAATCGAGCACGCTGACGCCACCGTATTCGATCCGGATCAGGCCCTTGGCCTGCAGCGAATTCAACGCCTCGTTGATGCGCTGGCGTGACAAGCCGATCAGGTAGCCGAGCTCTCGCTGCGTGATGCGCAGCAGGCCGCCGACCCCCGGAAAAAGCACCGGGTGAAACAGCGAACCGAGGCTGCGCGCCACGCGGGCGTCGACATCGATCATGCGGTCGGTTTCGCGCGCACCGATGAACTGGCCGAGCCGCTCGTTGAGTTGCTGGATGACGAAACGGTTGAACGGGATGCTGCGCTCGAGCAACCAGTGGAAAGTGGCCACGCTCAAGCCCGCTGCCACGCTCGTGCGCACTGCCTGTATGTTGTAGCGATAGACCTCACGCTTGATCACCGTGCCCTCACCGAACCAGCCGCCCGGCGGCAGGCCGGTGAAAGTGATCGGCATGCCGAGGGCGCTGTCGTTGCTCATCTTCAAAAAGCCCTCGATCACGCCGAACCAGTAGGTCACCGGGCGGCCCACACGGCACAGCAATTCGCCCGCCGCGACCTGCACCACCTTCAGGTCGGCGACGGCCACCGCACGCTCGTCGCGGTCGAGCGCGGGCAACCACGGGATGTCGGAAAGCTCGGCCGCATTCGGTGCGCGGGCCCGTTGGTAAATCGGCGCGGGCGCCGATGCGGTGTTGCCAACTTTTGCGTTCATCGAGGGAAACACCCGAGGGGAATCTCCCTTGGATTGTCGTCAGAACGACAACTCGGCGTCAAACTTGTTTCTACATTTGGATTCAGACGCGCCTTGCACGTCGACCCGGAGACGCCCTCGGTGCAAACCACCTTCACCCGCCTGATGCTCGATCACGCTGCGCAGCGCCCGAACGCCGCGGCGTTGCGCGAAAAGGAATTCGGCATCTGGCAGACGCTGACCTGGAGCGCCCTCGCCACGCTGGTGCGCGAGCTCGCTTGCGGGTTGCACGGGGCAGGGCTGAAGCGCGGCGAGCACATCGTCGTGATCGGCGAGAACCGGCCGCGCCTCTATGCCTGCATGTTGGCTGCACAGTCTCTCGGCGCGGTGCCGGTGCCGCTGTACCAAGACGCAGCGGCAGCCGAGTGCGTGTTCCCGATCACCAATGCCGAGGTCGCGTTCGCGATCGTCGAAGACCAGGAGCAGGTCGACAAGATGCTCGAAGTGCGGGCGCTTTTGCCGTCACTCGGCCCGCAGCTCGCCAACATCTGGTTCGACAACCCGCGCGGTCTGCGCAACTACACGGAGCCGGGCCTGGCACCGCTCGATGCACTGATCGCCGCAGGCCGCTCGTTCAATGCGACGAACCCTGGCGTGTTCGATGCACAGGCGCAGAAGACCCAGCCCGGCGACGTGGCCGCGATGTTCTTCACGTCGGGTACTACCGGCAACCCGAAAGGCGTCGTCCACACCCACAACACGCTGATCGACCGCGCACAAGCCGGCGCAGTCTTCGACAAACTCACGCACGACGAAGAGGTACTCGCCTACCTGCCGCCGGCATGGATCGGCCAGAACATTTTTTCGTACGCGCAGTGGCTGGTGTGCGGCTATGTCGTCAACTGCCCCGAGTCGGCGGCGACCGTCGGCATCGACCTCAACGACATCGGCCCGACCTACTACTTCGCGCCGCCACGCATCTTCGAGGCGCTGTTGACTACCGTGATGATCCGCATGGAAGACGCTGGCGCGATCAAGAAGTGGTTGTTCCATCACTTCATGGGCGTGGCCAGGCGCGTCGGCCCGACGCTGATGGACGGCAAGCCGGTCGGCCTGCTCGACCGCCTCAATTACGCGGTCGGCCGGCTCGTGATCTACGGCCCGCTGCGCAATACGCTCGGTCTCTCGCGCGTGCGGGTGGCGTACACCGCAGGCGAGGCGATCGGCCCGGACCTGTTCACGTTCTACCGCTCGATCGGCATCAACCTGAAGCAGCTCTACGGTTCGACCGAGACCGCAGTGTTCGTGTGCCTGCAGCCCGACCATGAAGCGAAGGCCGACACCGTCGGCGTGCCGATCGCGGGCGTGGAAATCAAGCTGACCGAAGCCGGCGAGATCCTTGTCAAGTCGCCTGGTCTGCTCAAAGAGTACTACCGCAATCCTGCCGCGACGGCCGAGGTGCTGACGGCCGAAGGCTGGTACCGCACCGGCGACGCCGGCTTCATCGATGCCGGCGGCCACCTGAAGATCATCGACCGCGCGAAAGACGTCGGCCGCATCATGGGCGGCGCGTTCGATGCGGCGATGTTCGCGCCCAAGTACGTCGAGAACAAGCTCAAGTTTTTCCCATACATCAAGGAGGCAGTGGCGATCGGCGACAAGCGCGCGACCGTCTGCGCCTTCGTCAACATCGACTTCGAGGCCGTGGGCAACTGGGCCGAGCGGCGCAACTTGCCGTATGCCGGCTACGCCGATCTGGCGCAAAAGCCCGAGGTGTACGAGTTGATCCGCGAGTGCATCGAAAAGGTCAACGCCGACCTGGCCGCCGACCAGATGCTGGCAGGCTCGCAGATCAGCCGCTTCCTGATCCTGCACAAGGAACTCGACGCCGACGACGGTGAGCTCACCCGCACACGCAAGGTGCGCCGCGGCTTCATCGCCGAGCGATACCAGGTGCTGGTCGATGCGCTCTATGCGGGCAAAGCGAATCAGTACATCGAGACCGCGGTGAAGTTCGAGGACGGCCGCACCGGCATGGTTGCCGCCGATCTGAAGATCGTCGACACGAAGACCTTCCCTGCCGTGAAGAGGGCCGCCTGATGGGCTCGCGCAAGATCGGCGATGTCATCTTGGCGGTGAAGAACATCAGCCTCGCGTTCGGCGGCGTGAAGGCGTTGACCGGCATCAGCTTCGACGTGAAGGAACACGAGATCCGCGCGATCATCGGCCCGAACGGTGCTGGCAAAAGCTCGATGCTGAACTGCATCAACGGCGTGTACCAGCCGCAGCACGGCGCCATCAGTTTTCGCGGCCAGACCTTCGAACACATGAACTCGCGCCAGGTGGCCGAGATGGGCATGGCACGCACGTTCCAGAACCTCGCGCTGTTCAAGGGCATGAGCGTGCTCGACAACATCATGGCGGGCCGAAACTTGAAGATGAAGTCGAACATCTTCCAGCAGGCCATTCGATGGGGCGCCGCCGAGCGTGAGGAAACCGCACAACGCCAAGTCGTCGAACGCATCATCGACTTCCTCGAAATCCAGCCCTACCGCAAGACCGCGGTCGGCAAGATGCCCTACGGTTTGCAAAAGCGCGTCGACCTCGGCCGCGCGCTCGCGATGGAGCCGCAGGTGCTGCTGCTCGACGAACCGATGGCCGGCATGAACGTCGAAGAAAAGCAGGACATGAGCCGCTTCATCCTCGATGTGAACGACGAGTTCGGCACGACCATCGTGCTGATCGAACACGACATGGGCGTGGTGATGGACATCAGCGACCGGGTCGTCGTGCTCGACTACGGCAAGAAGATCGGCGACGGCACGCCGCATGAGGTGCGGTCGAATCCGGACGTGATCAGCGCCTACCTCGGCACGACGCATTGAGATGGCCATCGCTTCTTCATTCGTACCCGAGAGAATGTCGGCGTGGGATCAGGTCGGCGCGGTGCGCTGTTGCACTCGTGTCCCCCGTCGCCGGGCTTTGCCCGACGCCTCCTCCTTGACCTCGCTCCACGGCACACCGCACTGGCCTGATCCGGAAGCACCGCGGCTGGTCAACGGTCGTAACGCGCCGGTGTGTGCAGCCTCGGGCGTCGGGTGGCCCCCGGAGCGAGGTCAAGGAGGAGGCTCGGGCGCAGCCCGGGCCGGGAAAGTGAGCCCGGACACGAACAGTCCTGAGGACTGTTCGTGCCTGGCGAACGCCGGGGGCTCTGTCCCCCGGCACGAGCGCAGGGGGCCACCCGATGCCCGAGGCTCGCGCCGACGTACGACATTCGATCTTTGTGGCGCGGCGACGCAGCACTGACATGGGCTTCTTCCTCGAAACGCTGTTCGGCGGCCTGATGGTGGGCATGCTGTATTCGCTGATCGCACTCGGCTTCGTGCTGATCTACAAAGCCAGTGGCGTCTTCAACTTCGCGCAGGGCGCAATGGTGCTGTTCGCGGCGCTCGCGATGGCGCGGTTCTACGAATGGTTTCCGAAGTGGTTCGGCTTCGACAACAAGCTGCTCGCCAACGTGCTCGCGTTCGCAGCAGCGGCGCTGGTGATGGTCGCGGTGGCGTGGGTGATCGAGCGGCTGGTTCTGCGCAAACTGGTGAACCAGGAGCACATCACCTTGCTGATGGCCACGCTCGGCATCAGCTACTTCCTCGAAGGCTTCGGGCAGACACTGTTCGGCTCCGACATCTACAAGATCGACGTCGGCATGCCGAAAGACCCAGTGATCGTGCTCGAAGGCTTGCTGCAAGGTGGCGTGCTGATCAACAAGGAAGACCTGTATGCCGCCGCGATCAGCGCGGTGCTGGTTGCGCTGCTGGCGCTGTTCTTCCAGAAAACCGCGACCGGCCGCGCGCTGCGCGCCGTGGCCGACGACCACCAAGCGGCGCAGTCCATCGGCATCCCGCTCGGGCGCATCTGGATCATCGTGTGGTCGGTCGCCGGGGTCGTGGCACTCGTGGCCGGCGTGATCTGGGGCAGCAAGCTCGGCGTGCAGTTCTCGCTCTCGCTCGTCGCACTCAAGGCGCTGCCGGTGGTGATCCTCGGCGGGCTGACCTCGGTGCCGGGCGCGATCATCGGCGGGCTGATCATCGGCGTCGGCGAGAAACTCTCGGAGATCTACATCGGGCCGATGCTCGGCGGCGGCATCGAGATCTGGTTCGCGTACGTGCTCGCCCTGCTCTTCCTTCTCGTCAGGCCGCAAGGGCTGTTCGGCGAGAAGATCATCGACCGGGTCTGAGCTCACCATGCTGTACAGAGAGAACGGCCAGTTCAAATCCAGCTACCGCGCTGACCAACAGATCTTTCCGATCCT
>JANLUW010000649.1:0-9361 GCA_031363645.1 Rhizobacter sp.
TCCAAAGCCAAGAAGAAAACAGTTCGCATCGCTTCGGGCCTGAAGCGCGTGCGCCAAGACGTAAAGCTCAATGCTGCCAACACCGCCCTGCGTTCGAAGTTCCGCACCGTGATCAAAAACGTGCAGAAGGCGGTCGTCGCGGGCGACAAGGTCAAAGCTGCCGATCTGTTCAAAACGGCTCAGGCTGTGATCGATTCGGTCGCCGACAAGGGCCTGTTCCACAAGAACAAGGCCGCTCGCCACAAGAGCCGCCTCTCGGCCAAGGTCAAGGCGCTCGCCGCTCCAGCCGCCTGATCGAAGCGATCGTGTTACCCAAAGGGCTCGCCAGGCGAGCCCTTTTGCATTGGCGGGCACGACACCCGATCAGCCGGTTTTCTTGATGACTGGCGACACGAAGCACACCTCGGTTGTCTGCAATTGATTGTCGCGGGCGAAGTTCATCACGAAGTCCCAGGCCATCGGCTCCACGTCGCGTAACGCCTCACTGACGATCACGCACTTCACGCCGTTGATCAGCCGCGGCGCGCACAGAGGCGAGTAGCCGATGAACGAACCGATGCCGCCATGCACGCCGTCGGGCCGAAAGCACGACATCGCGCCCGCCAGCCTTTCGGCCCAATCGCTGGGACGGAAAGTCTGCCCGTCCAGGGTGATGCCCCGGATGAAAAGTTCTCTTGGGAGTGGGTCGGTCATCGGTTCGGTGCGCCCGAAATGGCTCGGCCATGCAGGGCGCTCGCGCCACAACGGCCACCGCGCCAAACATGCGACTGTGCCGCGACATTGCTGCGGTGCAGCATGCGTTGTGGTCTCGGGCTGGGCTTGCATCGCGTTTCTTCGGCATTCGACAGCGCAGATTTAGAATTCTCGGCAATGGATCGCCGAATATTCGAGACGCCGAAATGCGCGCGCTGACCCGCTTCTTCCTTTTTCTTTCGGAGTGACACGACGATGAATGCCCCGGACAAGCTGCCCGCTTCCTTCGAACCCCACGTAATGAAAACCTACGGCCGTCTGCCGATCGCGTTGTCGCATGGCCGAGGCTGCTGGCTCTGGGACACCGACGGCAAGAAGTACCTCGACGGCCTCGGCGGCATCGCGGTCAACACGCTCGGCCACGCGCATCCGAAACTGGTGCCGGCGCTCACCGACCAGATCGGCAAGATCATCCACAGCTCGAACTACTACCTCGTGCCGTTGCAGGAAAAACTCGCCGCGAAACTGTGCGAGCTTTCGGGCTTGACCAACGTGTTTTTCTGCAGTACCGGGCTCGAAGCCAACGAGGCCGCGCTGAAGATCGCGCGCAAGTTCGGGCATGACAAAGGCATCGACCGCCCCGAAATCATCGTCTATGAAGGCGCGTTTCACGGCCGCTCGATCGCGACGCTCTCGGCCACTGGCAACCCGAAGGTGCAAGCCGGTTTCGGCCCGCTGGTCGAAGGCTTCGTGCGCGTGCCGCTGAACGACGCGGCAGCGATCGAGAAAATCGCGGCGACGAACAAAAACGTGGTCGCCGTCTTCCTCGAAGTGATCCAGGGCGAAGGCGGCGTGCGGCCGGCAACGGTTCAGTACCTGCGCGACGCGCGACGCATCTGCGACGCGAACGGCTGGCTGCTGATGCTCGACGAAGTGCAGTGCGGCATGGGCCGCACCGGCAAGTGGTTCGCTCACCAATGGGCCGGCATCCTGCC
Source organism: Rhizobacter sp. (assembly GCA_031363645.1). GTDB lineage: Bacteria > Pseudomonadota > Gammaproteobacteria > Burkholderiales > Burkholderiaceae_C > LMDS01. The sequence continues at coordinate 1,689 of JANLUW010000649.1, forward strand.
CGACGTGATGCCGCTTGCCAAAGGCCTGGGTTCGGGCGTGCCGGTGGGCGCGATCGTCTGCGGGCCGAAGGCCGCGAACGTGTTCGGGCCGGGCAACCACGGCACGACCTTCGGCGGCAACCCGCTGGCTATGCGCGCGGGCGTCGAGACGATTCGCATCATGGAAGAAGAAGGCGTGCTCGCGAACGCCGCAACCGTCGGCGCAGCACTGATGACCGGCCTGAAGCGCGAACTCGAAGGCGTGGCGGGCGTGGCCGACATCCGCGGCCAAGGCTTGATGATCGGCATCGAACTCGACCGGCCCTGCGGCGTGATCTTGAACCGCGCAGCCGAGGCCGGGCTGATGCTCAGCGTCACCGCCGACAAGGTGATCCGCCTGGTGCCGCCGTTGATCCTGAGCGCGGACGAGGCCGCCCAGATCGTCGCGATCCTGTGCCCGATCATCAAAGGCTTCCTCGCCGAGCCGTTCCCGAATTCAAGCGCGTCATGAAGCCCGGCATGAGCCTGATCAAACACTACCTGCAGTTCAAGGACCTTCGCGCAGAGGAGAACGCCTACCTGTTCGAGCGCGCCGCAACCATCAAGAAGCGCTTCAAGAACTACGAGAAGTACACGCCACTGGTCGACCGCACGTTGGCGATGATCTTCGAGAAGGCGAGCACGCGCACCCGCGTGAGCTTCGAGGCCGGCATGTACCAGATGGGTGGCTCGGTCGTTCACCTCACCACCGGCGACAGCCACCTGGGCCGCGCCGAGCCGGTCGAAGACACGGCCAAAGTCATCAGCCGCATGGTCGACATCGTGATGATCCGCACCTTCGAGCAGGCCAAGCTCGACGCGTTCGCGGCGAACTCGCGCGTGCCGGTGATCAACGGCCTGACGAACGAGTACCACCCGTGCCAGATCCTGGCCGACATCTTCACCTTCCTCGAGCACCGCGGCGAGATCAAGGGCAAGGTGGTCGCGTGGGTCGGTGACGGCAACAACATGGCCAACACCTGGCTGCAGGCCGCCGACATCCTCGGCTTCACGCTGCACGTGAGCACGCCGAGCGGCTACGAGATCGACCCGCTGATGGCCGGCGTGAAGAACCCCGGATGCGTGAAAGTCTTCAACCACCCGATGGAGGCCTGCGCCGGCGCGCACCTCGTCACGACCGACGTGTGGACCAGCATGGGCTTCGAGGAAGAGAACGAAGCGCGCATGAAGGCCTTCGTGGACTGGTGCGTCGACGCCGACATGATGGCTGCCGCCCAGCCCGATGCCCTCTTCATGCACTGCCTGCCCGCGCACCGCGGCGAAGAGGTCGAGGCCGAGGTAATCGACGGCCCGCAGTCGGTCGTGTGGGACGAAGCCGAGAACCGGTTGCATGCCCAGAAGGCGCTGATGGAGTACCTGGTGCTGGGGCGCATCGGCTGAAAGCGCAGCCTCGCCCGCGGCAACAGCGCTGTCAAGCTGGCGCGAAGACAAGGTCGGGCATCACGACCTCCCACTCCTCGCAACGCACGCTGCTCAGGTAGTCCTCGGCAGTGTCTTGCCGGCGCCGCACGATCACTGCCGCCACGCTGGCGTGCAGGCATCGGTGGTTCGCCGGTACCTGGAATGCCCGCGCGAACCGCCCGACGGTCCTTCCGCTGCGGTCGACCAGTTCCCAATGGCCGGCGGTATTTCGAAGATCGAGCGGTTCGCCGATCCGCAGTGAGGCGATCGCACCGTGCACCGGGTTGGCCGCGACAAACCGACCTGCAAAGCCGATGTCGATGTCGCTCAGCGGCGGACGCCGATACAGGCGAGACACCTCGGCCGACAGTTCGGCCCGAGCGCCATCGGTTCGCGCTTGTGCGCAGAGCGAGCCGATCAAGGCGTCCCACAGGCGGCCACCCGCGCCGCAACGTGCGAGTGCCAAGGTTTGGCGGGCGCGCGTCATCGCGACGTAGTGCAGCCGACGCGGGGTATTGGCGTCGCTGGCGGCATCGCGCTTGTCCCAGTCGCCGTCGAGCACGACCACATGATCGAACTCGAGTCCTTTGGCGCGGTGCGCGGTGAGAAGCAGCAATCCGGTCTGCCGACGGCGCGCTTCGCGGGCCCATTCGGCGAGCCAGTCGAAAAAGTGGGCGAGTGGCGTTGCGCCCCCGCCGTCTCGATGTCGTACTCGCCGACAGCCTCCGACAGCAACACCCACCAGGGGCCACTGTCTTGCGTCAGAAGCCAGCGCCGCAGCACCGCGGTATCGGCCAGCGCGCCGGACTGCTGGCGCGCCCAGCGCACGAAGGCTTGGGTCTCACGCAGTCGCCAAACCGGCGGCAACACTTCGCCGGCGTGCTGAACCGGGACGTTCAACATTTCGCATCAGGCACGCACCGGCTCCAGAGTGCGCCAGTTGTGGGCGATGACTGCCGTGCGCGCCCAGTCCCAATCAACGTCGAGCGCAGCCAGGCGCCGCAACTCATCGACGGCCATCAGCGCCTGCCCGGCGGGAGAAGCAGCCGCCGACAACAGTTGCACCCGCCCGCGACCGACGGGATCGCGCGCCTGCCACGCTCCGCCCGGCGGGTCGGCGCGACGCGCTCGATCCACGGTGATCGGGTGGTCGGCTTTGATGCGATCACCGGCCGACACGATCAGCGAGTTCGACGCTGTGACGATGTGCGCGGTGGATCGGTAGTTCTCCGTCAGGAACGCCAACCTCGCCGAGTAGTCGATCTCGAACTTGCGGATGAACTCTACCGATGCACCGCTGAATGCATAGATGTTCTGGTCATCGTCACCGACGGCGAACAAGGTCAGCTTGCCTTCGTCATCGCGCTGCGTGCGACCGGCGAGCGCAGACACGAGGCGGTATTGCGCCGGGCCGATGTCCTGGTATTCGTCGACCAAAATTCACCGGAAGCCGGCGAGCAGACGCTCGCGCTGCTCGTCCGCCTCGTCGGGCGGCAAGCCCTTGCCTTCCAGCAGATCCACGGCCTGCTGCATGGCGCGCTCGAACGGATCGTCGCCATCGCGTGCCAACAGGCTCTCGAAGCTCACGCCGGCCAGCCGCATCGCCAGCGCATGGCAGGTGAGCACGGTGACGCCGTTGGCGTCGTCGCCGATCAACGCCCGCAGCCGGCTGCGGATTTGCACCGCGGCATGTCGGTTGTACGCGAGGGCCAGGATGCCCCTCGGGTTTTCGCGACGCGCACGCACGAGGTAGGCGATCCGGTGCACGAGCACCCGTGTCTTGCCCGAGCCCGGACCGGCCAGCACCAGCACATTGGTCGTGTCGCGATCGTCGGAAACGATGCGCTGCTGGACCGGATTGGCCAGCACTTCGACGATGGCGCGCCACGACTGCGGCGTGATTTGGCGCGCCACTTCCTTGCCGCGATCGGGCATCCAGCGCTGCATGAACTCGTCCTGTCTCAGCAAAAAATAGTCCATCGTCAGCCGCAGGGCCTCGGTCATCCTGAGCAAGCCGCGTTGCGCGTACTCGGCCATCACGTGGATCTGCAACACCAACTCGTCGTAGTGAAATTGGAGCGGTGCGAAAACGCTTCGTTCGAAGCGGCGCTTGCCGGCACCCAGCCGGATGGTCATCGCCGGGCGGAACACCGCGAGGCCCTTGTTCAGCCGGATCACACCCTGATCGTGCAACCAGAGCAGCGCGTGATCGCGCAGCTTGTCGGCATCCTTGACCTCGGCCATCAACAGCATGTCACCCTGGATCGCCGACAGCAGTTGACCCAACGTGGTCGTCACCAGAAGGTCGGCACCACGTGTGCCGCCGGGCAAGCCCGCCACCAGGCGATCGAGCAAGCGCGCCGCCGCCGCGCGCCGGAGCGAGCCCGTGCGCTCGATGGCTTGCCAGGAGCGCTGCAGGCGCAGTTCGATCACCTCGGGATCGAGTCTTCGAAGACCCAGGCTCGAGATGCCGTTGCCGTCGATGCGCCCGTCTGCCGCGAGGCTGCGCACACTGCGCCACAGCACATCGGGCAGTGCATGGGCGTGGCCCGCGTCCTTGAGCCGCTGCGTCGCGTGACGTAGATTGAGCAGCGACGCATCGCCGACGGCGAGATCGGGCGCGGCCAGCCGCAGTTCATCGATCAGCGCAGCCTCGAGCGCCTGCGCCCGTTCGAGGTGCCGCGCTGACGATCGCTCGACGCCGACGTGCACGAACGCCGTCAATGCCAGGTCGTTGCTGGCGATGCCGAACGCTTCGAGGTCGGACATGGCCCGGCGCACGTCCTGGGCGTCGAGCCGCGCGGCCATCATCAACTCATCGGTCGAGATGCCTTCGTCAGCGCGAGCTGCCAGCAAAGCATCCACGATCGCGAGCAGCTTCAGGCGGTAGGCGGGCCGCATCGTCGAGCGCTCCAGCAGCACGCGTGCTTCGTGGATCGATCCGACACGCAAGGACGATGGAAAGATCTGCACGACGTTTTCTTCGCGCGTGAGCAACTTCGACTCCTCGAGCCACGCGATGGCCGTGCGCACGCGGGTGTCGTCGGTGACGCTGTCGCGCTCGAAGGCACCATCGTGTTCGTCGAGCAAAATCTCGCCCGCCGTCGCGACCACCTCGCCACCGAGACGCTTGCGCCGATCGAGGTTGCGCAGCGACTTCAGGATCGCCTGGATCTCGCGCTGCTTCAGCCGCGACCGCGCGGACAGCCCGAACTGCCGTTCGATGTCGTCCGGGGCGTACATCAGCACGCAGCACGCCGCTGCACGATCACCACTGGCACGGCCGGCCTCCTGGAGGTAGTTCTCCAGCGAGCCCGGCACGTCGGCGTGGATGACCAGCCGCACGTCGGGCTTGTCGATGCCCATGCCGAACGCATTGGTGGCCACCATGACCCGCAGCTCGCCGTCGATAAAGCGCTGCTGCGTGTCCTTCTTGCTCTGCGGCGGTAGGCCCGCATGAAAGTGCCCGGCGGCGAGCCCCTTCTCGCGCAGGAATGCTGCAATCTCTTTGATACGCACCCGCGACGAGCAGTAGACGATGGCGCCGCCGGGTGCCGCCTCGGGCAGCGTCGCCGTGAGCACCTGTTGGGAACTCGGCGCCCTGCGCGAACGTGTCGAGCCGCGCCAGCGCTTCGCCGACTTGAGCCTTGCCGCGGTGAACGAAGCCCTGGCCGCTGTCGCCTCGCACTGCTGCGAACCTGTCGATGCGCCGATCATTCACGCCGACTTCGATGTCGATCGACAGGCAGCGTGCTGCCACGCTCCAAAGCGAGGTGTCAACTCGCTGCTTGCGATCCGGCGCGCCCGTCAAGGGTTGGGTATCCGATCTCGATCGAGGGTGATCTGTGAACCCGCAACATGCTGAAGCTCTGTCGAGAAGTGTCGTCGACAGGCATGCCGAAACACCTCGGGCCGCCGGGCGATGCGAGTGTGCGAATTTACCGACACCGCGCGCTTTGGGCCGGTGCTACCTTTGCGATCGCCATGAACAGACAACTCTGGGACATCTCCCCGCCGATCGCGCCCGACTCGCCGCTCTTTCCCGGTGACACTGGCTACTCGCAACTGTGGACCGCGCAGATCGGCCCGGGCTGCCCGGTCAACTTGAGTGCGATCACGATGTCGCCGCACATCGGCGCGCATGCCGACGCGCCGCTGCACTACGGCCCCGGCGCGCAGACGATCGGCGAGGTCGATCTGGCGCCCTACCTCGGGCCGTGCCGCGTGATCCATGTGATCGGTTGCGGGCCGCTGGTTCGGCCCGAGCACCTCGCCCACGCCATCGACCGGTTGCCGCCGCGCGTGCTCGTGCGCACCTGCACGACCGCGCCGACGCGGTGGTCGGCCGAGTTCGCTGCGTTCGCGCCCGAGACCATTGCTTGGCTCGCGTCGCTCGGTGTGCGGCTCGTCGGCATCGACAGCCAATCGGTCGACCCGGCCGACAGCAAATCGCTCGACAGCCACCACCTGCTGCTGAAGCACGACCTGCGCGTGCTCGAGAACCTCGTGCTCGACGACGTGCCTGCCGGCGACTACGAGTTGATCGCGCTGCCTTTGAAACTGACGATGGCCGACGCATCTCCCGTGCGCGCCGTGTTGCGAGAATTGTGAGTACTCCGATGACCACCACCCGACAAGACTGCGTCGCACTTGACGCCGCCGACGCCCTCGCTCCGCTGCGCGACGCGTTCGAACTGCCCGACGGCGTGATCTACCTCGACGGCAACTCGCTCGGCGCGCTGCCGAAGGCAACCGCCGCACGCGTGCAGCAGGTCGTGCGCAACGAATGGGGCGTCGGCCTGATCCGCAGTTGGAACAGCGCCGGCTGGATCGATCTCGCGCAGCGCATCGGCATCCAGATCGCCGGACTCGTCGGCGCGGGCGCGAACGAACTGATCGTCGCCGATTCGACCTCGGTCATCCTGTACAAGGTGCTCAGCACGGCGATCGCGATGCAGAAAGTCGACACACCCGCGCGCCGCACCATCGTCTCGGAGCGCAGCAACTTTCCAACCGACCTCTACATCGCCGAAACGCTCGCCTGCGAGCACGGCATGACGCTGGTGCTGATCGACGCCGACGACCTCCCCGCGCACCTCGACGACAAGCTCGCCGTGCTGATGCTCACCCACGTCAACTACCGCACCGGCCGCATGTTCGACATGGCGCAGGTCACGCACGACGCGCATGCCGTCGGCGCGCTCGTGGTCTGGGATCTCGCGCATTCGGCCGGTGCCGTGCCCGTCGATCTGACCGGCGCCGATGCCGATTTCGCGGTCGGTTGCGGCTACAAGTACCTCAACGGCGGCCCCGGCGCGCCGGCCTTCGTGTGGGCGCACCCGCGCCAGACCGCGCGAATGGACCGCGAGCAATTGCGCCAGCCGCTCGCCGGTTGGCTCGGCCACGCTGCGCCGTTCGAGTTCGCGGCCGACTACCGGCCCGCGCTCGGCATTCAGCGCTTCGTGTGCGGCACACCGGCGCTGCTGTCGATGTCGGCGCTCGCCTGCGGGCTCGATGTGTTCGGGCAGGCCGAACGGTTCGGTGGCTTGTTGGCGCTGCGGCGCAAATCGCTCGCGCTGACCGAGCTTTTCATTTCGTTGGTCGAAGCACGCTGTGCTGGCCACGGCCTCATGCTCGTCACACCACGGGAACACGAACAGCGCGGCAGCCAAGCGAGTTTCGCGCACCAGGATCAGGACGGCGCGATTGGCGGCTATGCCGTCATGCAGGCGCTGATTGCGCGCGGTGTGATCGGTGACTTTCGCTCGCCCGATCTGCTGCGCTTCGGCTTCACGCCGCTGTACACGCGCTTCGTCGATGTGTTCGACGCGGCCGAGCACCTGCACGCCGTGCTGGCGAGCGGCGAGTGGCGCGAGGCGCGCTTCAACGAACGCGCAGCGGTGACCTGATGCGCGGCCATTCGCCCGACAAGATCGTCGCCAACGACGGCGCGCAGCTTGATTTCTCGAAGGACATGAGCTACGGCGACTACCTGCACCTCGACGAAATTTTGAACGCGCAGCACCCGCTTTCGCCCTCGCACGACGAGATGCTGTTCATCGTGCAGCACCAGACCAGCGAGCTGTGGATGAAGCTGATGCTGCACGAGCTGAGCGCAGCGATGCAATGTGTGGCGAAAGACGATCTCGGCAGCGCCTTCAAGATGCTGGCCCGCGTGAGCAAGATCATGGAGCAGCTGGTGCACGCCTGGGACGTGCTGGCCACCATGACGC
>JANLUW010000001.1:0-21428 GCA_031363645.1 Rhizobacter sp.
AAAGACGGTGTGCTGATTGCGCGTCATGACCCGCAGCTTTCGATCACCACCGACATCGCCAGCCACCCTGAATTCGCGGGCCGAAAAGTCACGCGCTCGCTCGATGGCGACACGGCCACGTCCGATTGGTGGGCAAATGATTTTACCCTCGCCGAAATCAAGACATTGCGTGCGATCCAGCCGCTGGCCGAGCGGGATCAGAGTTTCAACGGCAAGTATTTGGTGGTGACTTTGCAAGAAGTGATCGACCTCGCCAAGGCGCAGAGCCAGGCCAAGGGCCGCACCATCGCCGTCTATCCCGAAACCAAGAACCCGACCTTTCACCGTGACCTCGGCGTGCCGCTCGAAGACAAGCTCGTCGCCTTGATCAATGCTGCCGGCTGGAACAGCAAGACCGCACCGATCTTCGTGCAGAGCTTCGAGCCGAGCAGTCTGAAGCTGATGCGCAGCAAGGGATTAACCACGCGCATGGTGCAGCTCGTCGACGGCGACGACTACGACTTCAAGAATGGCGGTGTCGACAACCCGGATACCTCACCGTTTTCGCGTCCCTACGACTGGGTTCGTGCCGGTGACACGCGCAAGTTTCCGGCGATGCTCACGCCGGCCGGCCTGGCCGACATCAAGACCTATGCCGACGGCATCGGCCCCTGGAAGCCCTACCTCGTGGCCGCCAAAGGCAGCTTCAACACGGCCGGTCAGATGCTCGATGTGAACGGCGACGGCAAAGTGAATCTGCAAGACGCGACGACGGTGGCACCGACCACGCTGGTCACCGACGCGCACAAGGCCGGCCTGTTCGTGCACGAGTACACCTTCCGCAACGAACCGCGTCGCCTCGCGCTCGACTACAAAGGCGACCCGCAGGCCGAGTATCTGCAGCACTTCAGGCTCGGCGTCGACGGTGTGTTCTCCGACTTCACCGACACCGCAGTGGCGGCTCGCGCAGCCTACCTGAAAGAAACCGGCCGCTGATCGCAATCGACGCCGCGGTTCGCGGCGGGCCCGCTGCAGTGCGGTTCAACCGGCGCGCAAGGCCAGCGCCGCAGTGTCGATCGCCGCGCAACGCGTCAACGGCGCAGCGCTTTTGGTCGGGTTGGCGCAGCCTGTGGCGGCGCACGAAGCCCGCGGCGTCGATCTGGAATCACGTTCTGGATGTCGGCGAGCTTGAGTTGGTGTTGCGCGAGCAGGCCGATGCGCAGCTTCATCAGACCGTCGTAGTCGGGCTCGTCGCGCGTCGTGCGGGCGAGCTCGGTGATGCCGGTGCGCTTCGAAAACTCGATCCAGATTTCGGGGACGAACACGCCTTCGAGGTCGAGGCAGATCACTTGCATGAATGGCGCCGTAGCGGGTTGATGGTGGGCGGCGGGCAACGTACCCGAGGGCCGTAACATCGCAGCCATGAGCAAACAGGTTCTCTTCGGGTTTCACGCGGTGACGGTCAGGTTGAAAGCGGCGCCCCGATCGGTGATCGAAATTCATGTCGACACCACGCGGCACGACCAGCGCATGCGCCAATTCGTAGAGCGCGCGCGCGATGCCGGCGCGAAGGTCATCGACAGCGACGACGACCGGCTGCAGAAGCTGAGCGGCTCGCACCGCCATCAGGGTGTGGCGGCGCGGGTCGAGACTATTTCCGTCAGCTCTTCGCTCGACGACACGCTCGATGCTATCGATGGCCCGCTGCTGATTTTGGTCCTCGACGGCATCACCGATCCGCACAACCTCGGCGCCTGCCTGCGCGTGGCCGACGGTGCCGGCGCGCACGCGGTGATCGCCCCGAAAGACCACGCGGTCGGCATCAATGCGACGGTGGCCAAGGTCGCGAGCGGCGCGGCCGACACAGTGCCGTACTTCATGGTGACGAACTTGGCGCGCACCTTGAATGAGTTGAAGGAGCGCGACATCCGCATCATCGGCACGTCGGACGACGCGCAGCGCTCGCTCTACGACCTCGATCTCAGCGGCCCGGTCGCGATCGTGCTCGGCGCCGAAGGCAGCGGCATGCGGCAACTCACCGGCAAAACCTGCGACGAGCTCGTGCGCCTGCCGATGGCCGGTGCGGTCGAGAGCCTGAACGTTTCGGTGGCGAGCGGCGTGTGCCTGTATGAAGCGGTGCGCCAGCGCACCAAGAAGTCAACCTAACGCGCCACCTAACGCACAAGTCAGGAAGCTCCAATGCCCGTCATCGACGTCAAGCACCCGCTGGTCAAACACAAGGTCGGCCTGCTGCGCGAGGACGACATCTCGACCAAGAAATTTCGTGAGCTCACCAACGAGCTTGCGCGCCTGCTCGCCTACGAGGCCACAGCCGATTTCCCGCTCGAGAAGGTCATGATCCAGTGCTGGAGCGGCCCGACCGAAATCGAGCAGATCAGCGGCAAGAAGGTCACGGTCGTGCCGATCCTGCGCGCCGGCTTGGGCATGCTCGACGGCGTGCTCGACATGATCCCGAGCGCGAAGGTCAGCGTGGTCGGCCTGTCGCGCAACCACGAGACGCTGCAGCCCGAAAACTATTTCGAGAAGTTCGTCGGCAAGCTCGACGAGCGCACCGCGCTGATCATCGACCCGATGCTCGCGACGGCCGGCTCGATGATCGCGACCGTCGATTTGCTCAAGAAGCGCGGCTGCAAGGACATCCGCGCGCTCGTGCTGGTGGCTGCTCCCGAAGGCGTGGCCGCGCTCGCGAAAGCGCATCCGGAAGTGCGTTGCTGGACGGCCTCGGTCGACAGCCACTTGAACGAGATCGGCTACATCATCCCCGGCCTCGGCGACGCGGGCGACAAGATCTTCGGCACGAAGTAGCGGCAGTTCAGCGACGGTTCAGCGGCGGCAAAGCGTCGGCAAAGCGGCGCCGGCAGCCGTTTATCAATCTTGACTCCGCGTGCAATAAAAATGTCACGCGGCGCCCCTACGCTGGGCGCATGAAAAACATCGTTCAACCCTTGGTGCGCCGCCCGTTCCGCCTCTGGATGACCGGCAGCCTCGCCGTCGTGATGGCCGCGATGATCCCGCTGCGCAGCGCTTCGGAGGACGAGCGCAACCACGCGATGCGCGTGATTCGGCACAGCCGCTACGGCGTCGCCGAAACGCTGCAGCGCATCGAACTCGCAGCGCGCGATCGGGGCCTGTCGGTGCTGGCGATGGTGCCGGGCGCGCCACCCGTGCTGGTGTTCGCGGCGTCGATCGGCGGCACGCTGGCCGTGATGAACGAAGCCCACTCCCGGCCGGCGATACCGTTGAGCCTGATGGTCAGTGCCGCTCCGAGCGGCGGTGCCCAAGTGCTGATGGCATCACCCTACGCGCAAAGCGAATCTTTCGACTGGTCGGAACTGCCCACGTCGGTGGTCGACGACCTGCACGCGCTGCCCGGCGTGATCGACCGCGCGCTGGGTTGACCGCCCGCAATTCAGACGAAGCCGAGCGCCCCAACAACGCTGCCGAGCGCCACCAGCCACATGGGACTGAGCCGGGTACGCAGCATCGCCCCGATGCTCACGGCGATCAACGCGAGCGCGCCCCAGCGGTGCGCCGGGTCGCGCAGAAAAGGTTCGGCGAGTACCCAGCCGGTCGCGAGCAACAGCCCGAGCGTGATCGGCGCGAGCCCGGCGGTGAACGCGCGCACGAACCGGGTCTCGCGCCGACGAGCGCCCCAGCGCGTGGCCCACAGCGAGAGCACGGTCGACGGAACCAGGATGCCGGTCATCGTCGCGAATGCACCGAGCGGGCCGGCGACGTTCCAGCCCAGCACCGCGACGAACAACACGTTCGGCCCCGGTGCAGCCTGCGCGATGGCGATCGACGCGGTGAACTGCGCATCGGTCAGCCAGTGGTGTTCGGCGACGATGTAGCGGTGCATGTCGGGCACGGTCGTGATCGCGCCGCCGACCGCGAGCAGGCTCAACACCAGGAAGTGCGTGAACAGGCCGAACAGGTCGGCGGTGTCGAGAGTCATCGCGTTTTCGATCGCTGCCACGCCACTGCGACCGCCACCGAGCCGAGGCCGGCGATGACTCCGATGAGCGGCAGCCGCAACCACACGGTCGCGAGCAGCGTGAGCGCGCCAAAGCCAATGCACACGGGCAAGCCCATCACGTTGTGCCTGAGCGTGCCGAGCAGTTGGAAGCCGGTCGACAGCACAAGCCCGGCCGCGACTGCGCCCATGCCGCGCAGCGCGCCGGTGACCACTGGATATTGCGCGAAGCGGCCGTACAGCGCGGTCAGCGCGAGCACGATGAGCATCGGCACGAGCAGCATGCCGCCGAGCGCGGCCAAGGCGCCGCGCCAGCCGAACGCGCGGTCGCCGAACGTCAGCGCGAGGTTCACCACGTTCGGCCCCGGCAGCACCTGGCTGATCGCGAGCATCTCGACGAACTCGTCTTGCGTCAGCCAGTTCCTGCGCTCGACGAGCTCGCGCTGCGCGACCGGCAACACGCCGCCGAAGCCCTGCAGCGCCAGCCAGTTGAAAGCGAAGAACAGCTCGCGCAGCGAAGCGGGTGCGGCGCGTGGTCGCGGCGTCGCGGTCGTCATGCGCACACCACCGTGCGCCGCCCGGCCCACAGGCTGAGCACGATGGCGGCGACGATCCACGTAAGCCCGACCCAATGCAGTGGCGCGTAGCCGCCGTGCGAAATCAGCCAGCCGCCGCTCGAGGCGCCGATCGCTTGGCCGAGGTAGATCGCAGACGTGTTCAGCGCCATCAACGCTGGCGCGAGCGCGGGCGCGGCCAGCCCCAAGCGCGCCTGTTGGGTCGAGTTCGACGCGAAGCAGCCGAGCGCCCACGGGACCAGCACCACGGCCGTGCCGACCAGCGTGACCGCGAGCGGCCAGGCGAGCAGCGAAAGCGCGATCAGCGACAACGTGAACGCGACCACGATGTTCGGGCCGACGCGGTCGATCACGCGTGTCAGCACCACGTTGCCGATCAGGCCGAACGCGCCGAACCACATCAGCAGCATCGTGATCTGTTCGGTGCTGGCGCCGAGCGTGTTGCGGTAGTACGGCGTGAAGTACGAGAACAGCGTGAACTGGCCTGCGCCCGAGAGCGCGGTGACAAACACCATCGCCATCAGCACCGGGTTCGTCAGCACATCTCGCCATGCTTTCATTGAAAGGGCGGCAGGGCGCACGCCATCGGGCATTGCCGCGAAGACCCAGACCGCAGCCGCCAGCGAGAGCGCAGCGATCGTCGCGAACGCGAACTGCCAGCCGAAACTCTCACCGATCCAGGCCGAGAGCGGCAGGCCGAGCACCGACGAGACCGACCAGCCGAGAAAGATGAACGTAATCGCCCGGCCACGCTCGCGCGGTGCAGCCATGAAGCCGATCGCTGCGGCCGCCTGCGGCGTGAAGACGGCGGCGGCCAGCATCGTCAGCGCGCGCACCGGCCAGAGCGCAGCGTAGGTCGGCATCAGCGCACTGATCGCGTGGCCGGCGGCGTACCAGAGCAGCGCCAGCGCCAACAGGCGGCGGCGGTCGAAGCCCGCGACCCAACTCGCCAGCAGCGGAGCGCCGAAGGCCATGGTCGCGGCGGCAATCGCGATCAGCTGGCCGGCCAGCGCGATCGAAACGTTCAGCGAGTGCGAGAGGTCGTTGAGCGTGCCTGCCACGGCCATCACGCCGGCGCCGATCACGAAGTTGCCGAACATCAAGGCCCAACGGAGCCTCGCGGGCATCGGTGCGCCCGGCATCGCCGCGCTAGCGGCCGCGCTCATCGCAGCACTCGCAGCGCCTCGGGATTCAGGATGTTCGTCGGCGTGCCGGCGATGAAGTTCACGACGTTGTCGAACGCGGCCTTGAAGTAGAGCTCGTAGCTGTCTTGCTCGACATAGCCGATGTGCGGCGTGCAGACCGCGTTCTCGAGGCGCAGCAGCGGGTGGCCTTGCAGGATCGGCTCGCTCTCGAACACATCGACCGCGGCCATGCCGGGCCGGCCACGGTTGAGCGCCGAAACCAGCGCGCCTTCTTCGATCAGTTCGGCGCGCGAGGTGTTGACCAGCAGCGCGGTCGACTTCATGCGCGAGAGCGCGTCGAGCTTGACGACGCCGCGCGTGCTGTCGTGCAGGCGCAGGTGCAGCGAGAGCACGTCGCAGGTCTCGAAGAAGGCCTCGCAGCTGGGTGCGGCGGTGTGGCCATCGTTCGCGGCGCGCTCGCGCGCCGACTCACTGCCCCAGACCGTGATCTGCATGCCGAAGGCCTTGCCGTAGCGGGCGACCAACTGGCCGATCTTGCCGTAGCCCCAGATGCCGAGGGTCTTGCCCTCGAGCACCATACCGAGCCCGAAGTTCGCAGGCATCGAGGCGGCTTTCAGCCCTGATTGTTGCCACGCGCCGTGCTTGAGGTTGCCGATGTACTGCGGCAGGCGGCGCATCGCGGCCATGATCAGCGCCCAGGTCAATTCGGCAGGGGCAGTGGGCGAACCCACACCTTCGGCAACCGCGATGCCCAGCTTCGTGCAGGTCTCGATGTCGATGTGCGAGCCGGCCTTGCCGGTCTGCGAGATCAGCTTGAGCTTGGGCAATTTTTCGAGCAACTGCTTCGGAAATTGCGTGCGTTCGCGTATCGGCACGAGCACCTCGGCATCGCGCAGGCGGACCGAGAGTTGGCCGATGCCCTTGACGGTGTTGGTGAAGACCTTGGCGTTGAGCGCTTCCATCGTGCTGGCGCACTTGAGTTTGCGCACCGCGTCTTGGTAGTCGTCTAGGATGATGATGTTCACGGGAGGGCGGTCGGTCGTTGCTGCCTGCAGGCTCGGCCCTGATTGTGCACGCGAGCACTTTCGCGCCACGGTTGCTGGCGTCACCTCCGCCATGCCGAATTACTCTTTCAAAAACCACCGGAGAAGTATCCATGTCCATCACCATGCACTCGGCCAGCGCGCCGATTTTCATTGCCATGCTCAAGAACATGAGCGTCTGGTTCGACAAGGCCGAAGCCCATGCGGAATCGAAAAAGTTCGATCCCGTGGTGCTGCTAGCGGCACGCCTGGCGCCCGACATGCTGCCGCTGAAAAACCAGGTGCTGATCGCTTGCGACACTGCCAAGTTCCTGGTCGCGCGCCTCGCCGGCGTCGACGCGCCGAAGTTCGATGACACCGAAGCCAGCTTCACGGAACTGCGCGCGCGCATCGGCGCGACGATCGAGTTCATTGAATCGGTGCCGGCCGACAAGGTCGATGGCACCGAAGAGAAGGACGTAACGCTGCCGCGCCGCACCGGACCGATCGTGATGAAAGGCGAGGCATACCTGAAGGCTTTCGCGCTGCCGAATTTCTTCTTTCATGCGACGACGGCTTATGCGCTGCTGCGCCACAACGGTGTCGAGATCGGCAAGATGGATTTTCTGGGCGCGCCGAAACAGTGAGCGTGGCGCACGCCGCTGAGTGGTGCGGCGCGGGTTTGCTTGACTACACCTGGCCGAACAGTGCCTTGCGTTGCAACGTGTAGGCCCACCACGGCGCCGCGGGCGCGCCGCCGATGAAGTCGACGGCGGCCATGAAGGTGTCGAGCACGCAGGGGTCTTGCCGCTGGTCGGTGGCGGCGCACAGCTTTTGGTACAGCACGAAGGCGTCTTTGCCGCGCAGGTCGGCCGGGCGCTCGATGCCGATCAGGCGCAAATCGTCAGCGAGCGATGGGCCGATGTTGGGCAACTGCTCGAGTACCGTGCATTCGACCGCGCTGGTGGCCTTGGGCGCTTTGACCGTGCGCGCGGCGGCCACGGCGATCACATCGTCATGTTGTTGCGGATCAACCCGACCGCGAGGCCTTCGAGCTCGAACTGCATTTCGGCCGCATCGGCGCCAGTGGTGGGTACGACGATGGTTTGGAAGTCGGGGTTCTCGGGGATCAGCTCGATGCTGTTGCGGGTGCGGCGAAAGCGCTTGACGGTCACTTCGTCACCGAGCCGCGCGACTACGATCTGGCCGTTCTTGGCTTCCTTCGTGCGCTGCACGGCGAGCAGGTCGCCGTCGATGATGCCGGCGTCGCGCATGCTCATGCCGCGCACTTTGAGGAGGTAATCGGGCCGCTGCGCAAACATGCTGGCCTCGAGCAGGTAGGTGCGGTCGATGTGTTCCTGGGCGAGGATCGGGCTGCCGGCCGCCACGCGGCCGATCAGCGGCAAGCTGAGTTGCGCCATGCCAGGCAGCGGCAACGTGAAGTGCTTGCTGCGCTGCAGGTTGACCTGCCGCAGCGTTTCCGACCGCAAGCGGATGCCACGCGAAGTGCCGCCCACCAACTCGATCACGCCCTTGCGCGCAAGCGCCTGCAAGTGCTCCTCGGCGGCATTGGCAGATTTGAAGCCGAGCTCGGCGGCGATTTCGGCGCGCGTAGGCGGGGCGCCGGTGCGTTCGATCGCGTTTTGCACGAGCTCGAGGATTTGCTGTTGGCGGTCGGTGAGCTTGGGCGGTTCGTACACTGAGGTTCCCCGAGAGCGGACACACGGCGGCTTGCTTGGGTTGCAGGCTGACGATTCAT
Source organism: Rhizobacter sp. (assembly GCA_031363645.1). Taxonomy (GTDB): domain Bacteria; phylum Pseudomonadota; class Gammaproteobacteria; order Burkholderiales; family Burkholderiaceae_C; genus LMDS01. Next base: position 8,475 of record JANLUW010000001.1, read on the forward strand.
CCAGTACCTGTATTTTCATCCAGCTTCGCAAAAAATGCAAAACAAAGCGCCCCTCGTCGTCGTGCTCGGCACCGGCGGAACGATCGCCGGCATCGCCGCGAGCGCATCCGACAACGTCGGCTACAGCGCCGCACAACTCGGTGCGGCACAGGTGGTCGAAAGCGTCCCGGCGCTCGCCGGTATGCCGATCGAAGTCGAGCAGATCGCGCAGCTCGACAGCAAAGACATGGGCTTTGAGACTTGGCGCGCGCTCGCGGTTGCCGTCGACCGGCACCTCGCGCGGCCCGAGGTCGGCGGCGTGGTCATCACCCACGGCACCGACACGTTGGAAGAAACCGCCTATTTCCTGCAGCGGTTGCTCGCGCCGCTCAAGCCGGTGGTGCTGGTGGCTGCGATGCGGCCAGCCACCTCGTTGCAATCCGACGGCCCGCAAAACCTGCTCGACGCGATGGTCGTGACGCATGCGCCCGGCGCGTGTGGTGTGGTCGCGGTGCTTGCCGGTGCGGTTCACAGTGCGCTCGATGTGCGCAAGGTCCACACCTATCGCCTCGACGCATTCGGCTCGGGCGATGCCGGCGTGCTCGGCCACATCAAAGAAGGGCGCTTGCGAAGGCATCGCGCGTGGCCCGCGGGCGAAGCGATCGGGTTGTCACGCTTGCCGCGCGACGGCACACCTTGGCCGGTCGTCGAGATCGTGACGAGTCACAGCGAAGCGCGGGGCTCGCTGGTCCGAGCCATGCACGACGCCGGGGTCGACGGCATCGTCGTCGCGGCCACGGGCAACGGCAGCGTGCATCACGCGTTAGAAGCAGATCTTATCGAAGCGCGAGCCGCCGGCATGGAGGTGCTGCGCGCCACGCGTTGCCTGGGCGGCAGCGTGATCGATGCCAACGCACCCGCGCTGCCATCGGCCGGCGCGCTAACGCCGGTTCAGGCGCGCATCGAACTCGTGTTGCAGCTGTTTTCGCGCGGCGCGGCTTGAGCCAGATTTAGCGCGCGCGGCGCCGCGCAACCCAGCCGACTGCGCCAAGCCCGGCGAATATCAGCGCGTAAGTTTGCTGTTCGGGCACTGGTGCTGCATAGCCGACAAGATCGGCCGCGCTGGCCTTGTACGCGTGAAGCACGCCGGGAATCAGCGCGTAGCCGGTCGTGTCGAAGCCGGCCGGCACGGCCGCACCGAGCGAGCCGTTCGCATTCATCACGATACAGTTGGCAAAGCCGCCTATTCCGCACTGGATGCGGTTGTTCGTGCCGGGCTTGAAATACACGTCGTACTGGGTCGAGCTGCCCGAGATTTGCGACACCGAGTAGTCGTTGTCGGTACCGGCAAGCATCAGAAAACTGCCGTCGGCGAGCTTGGGTCCGATGGCGAGGCCCTCCCACTTTTCGGGCACGGCGCCGCCGAGTGCGGCAAGCGTGTCGGCACCGAGGTCGAGGAAAGGCGTCGTAGTTTTCGCGACGGTCTTGCCAGCGAAAACGCCACCCGTCATCTCGATACCGCTGATGTCGTCGGCACCGGCGATGTTGATCTTGTAGACCTTCTTGTTCTGCGTCGTCAGCTCCGAGCCCGCGCCGAGCCCGCGGTTGTTGCGTTCGAGCACGAGAAACTCGTGGTCGTTGATCGCGACAAGCGACGAGATGCCGCGACCCTGGCTCGAGCCTTCCATCTTGTAGGCGTACTGCGCGACCGCTTTGCCGGTCGCAGTATCGAACTTGACGATGCGATTGAAGACGCCGTTGGCGCCGCCTTCGTTGACCATCGCGCTTTGCAGCATCGCGTAGGCGAAGTTGCCATCCGGGCTGATCGCCAAGCCTTCGAAGCCGCGGTTGTTGCGGCGGCCGGCGCTGTTCGCGTCAGGCTCGTAGGTGTAGACGCCGGGTGCGGATGTCGGCTTGATGTTTTCGGGCACGGCGTACTCGCGCACCCGCTTGCCGGTGCGGTCGAACTCGTAGACAGAGGCGCCGTACTCGTCCGACACGAGCAGGTTGCCTGTCTTCGGGTTGATCACGAAACCCTCGGGGTCGAACGATCCGCCGAGCACGTTGACGGGGCTCGGCGCCTTGCCGTTCAGCGGCTGACCGGCGGCATCGGTGAACAACACGGTTTGCCGAATCTGGAAGTTCGAGATCGCGCCGGTGGTGGTGTTCACGTCGAGCGAAAAGCGCTGCACGCGGGTTGCGTAGTCGAGCGTGCCACCGCCGGGGCCACGGTCCGAAACGCCCCACCATTCATTGCGGTTGGTGTCGTAGTAGATGTCGGAAAAATAACCGACGCGGCCGGTGTTGACTGCGGTGCCGCCTGACAGGTCGAGCATCGTGGCGGGTAAGGCCAGACCGTTGACGAACGCGGGCGTGGCGTGGGCAGCGGAAACCGCGGCAAGTGCCAGTGCGGCAACGAGGGGGCGCAGATAGAAAGTCATGGGTGCCTCGGCAGCGTGAAAAATCGTTTCCGAGGCTAAAGACGGTGGATGACGATTTCGTGAAATCCGCCACCACCGACCCCACGCGATCGCGGGGTCGAGAGGGTCGCGCTCAGAGCACGTTCAGCGTCACCTCGATGTTGCCGCGCGTAGCGTTCGAGTACGGGCACACGCCGTGCGCGGCCTCGACCAACTTTTCGGCTGCCGCGCGCTCCATGCCGGGGATAGTCACGTTCAGCGTGACCTGAATGCCGAAGCCGGCCGGGATCGGGCCGATGCCGACGTCGGCCTTGATCGACGTGTCGGCCGGCAGCGCGATCTTCTGCGAACCCGCCACATACTTCATCGCACCGATGAAGCAAGCCGAATAGCCGGCTGCAAACAACTGCTCGGGGTTGGTGCCTGTGGCGCCGTTGCCGCCCATTTCTTTCGGTGTGGTCAGCGTCAGGTTGAGTACGCCGTCGGATGACTTCGAAGTGCCTTCGCGGCCGCCGGTCGAGGTGGCATGGGCGGTGTAGAGAACTTTGTCGAGCTTCATGGTGCGTTCCTTTGGTTGAACGGTTGGGGGAGGTGAGGGTCAGGCCGCCAGGGAAAGTTGCCCGGCGACGTTGGTGCGCAGCGCCTGCAATTGCGCGGTGAGGTTGGTCAGTTCGGTGAGCTTGCAACCGGTGGCGCAAGCGACCTGGTGCGGTACGCCTTCGGCTTTGCGACGCAACGCGCGGCCCGCGGCCGTGAGCGTGACGATGACGCGGCGTTCGTCGTCGGCGGCGCGCTCGCGCGCCAGCAGGCCGGCGACCTCCATGCGCTTGAGCAACGGCGTCAGCGTGCCGGAGTCGAGGTACAGCCGTTCGCCGAGTTCGCCGACGCCGATCGCATCCGACTCCCACAGCGCGAGCAGCGCCAGGTACTGCGGGTACGTCAGCCCGAGTTCAGCAAGCAGTGGCCGGTACAGCTTGGTCATGACCAGCGAGCTGGAGTACAGCGCGAAGCAGAGCTGGTTGTCCAAACGTTGCAATTCACGAGGGCTCGCAATCGATTCTTTCTTGGTGAAATCCTTGTTCGGCATGCCGGCAGTTTATCGTAGTACGTACGATTATATTGTGTTCAATTGAAAAGCGACGCGCTGATCGACCATGCGCCGTTCGAATCGACCGGATGCGCTGCGCGCCGCCGGGGCGTACTCAACCCGCCGGCTGGCCGGTCAACGCATCGAGCCGGGCGCTGAGGTCGAGCCAGCGCGCTTCGAGCGCGTCGATCTCGTCGCCGAGTGCCTTCAACCGCTTGCCTTGCTCGGCGCGTTGTGCGGGCGTGATGTTCGCTGCCGCCATTGCGGTCTCGAGCGCGCCGCGGTCGGCGACGAGCACAGCCATGCGGTTGTCGACGTTGCCGAGCTCCTTGCGCAGCGGCTTGGCGTCATCGGTGCGCTGTGGGCGGTTCGCGGCGGCCACCGGGGCGGGCACCTCGGTGGCGGTTGCGGCATCGCGCTTGCGCTTGGCCTTGTCGCCTTTGGATTGCTCGCGCGAGGCTTCACGCGATTGCTCGAGCAGCCACTTCTGGTAGTCGTCGAGGTCGCCGTCGAACGGCTTGACCGCGCCATCGGTGACGAGCCAGAACTCGTCGCACACTTCGCGCAGCAAGGCCCGGTCGTGGCTCACCAGCATCACCGTGCCCTCAAATTCGTTCAGCGCCATCGAGAGCGCCTCGCGGGTCGTCAAATCGAGGTGGTTGGTCGGCTCGTCCATCAGCAGCAGGTTGGGGCGCTGCCAGACCAGCATCGCCAGCACGAGGCGCGCTTTCTCGCCGCCCGAGAGCGTGCCGACGGCCTGCGTCACCATCTCGCCGACGAAACGAAACGAGCCGAGAAAGTCGCGCAACTCCTGCTCGCGGCCGGCCGGGCCTTTGTCTCGCGCGAGGCGAATCATGTGCATCAGCGCGCCGTCGTCGAGCGAGAGCACGTCGAGCTCTTGCTGCGCGAAGTAGCCGATCGAGAGGCCCTTGCCTTCGGTGATGTCGCCGGTCAGGCGCGGCAGGTCGCCGACGATGGTTTTTACCAACGTCGACTTGCCTTGCCCGTTGGCGCCGAGGATGCCGATGCGCTGGCCCGCCAGCACCGAGCGGTTGATGTTGTCGATGATGCGGGTCTCGTTGCCGTCGTCGCTGTGGTAGCCGCAAGCCACTTGCGAGAACGCCAGCATCGGGTTCGGCAAATTCATCGGCTCGCGAAACTCGAACTGGAAGTCGGCGCTGGTCAGCACCGGGCCGAGGCGCTCCATGCGTGCCAGCGCCTTCACACGGCTTTGCGCCTGCTTGGCCTTGCTGGCTTTTGCCTTGAAACGGTCGATGAACTTTTGCAGGTGGGCGATGCGCTCCTGCTGTTTCTGGTAGCCGGCTGCAGCCTGCGTCAGCCGTTCGGCGCGCATCTCTTCGAAGGCGGTGTAGTTGCCGGTGTAGCGCGTCAGCTTCGTCTCGTCGAGGTGCAGCGTGACGTTGGTAATCGCATCGAGAAACTCGCGGTCGTGGCTGATCACGATCATCGTGCCTTCGTAACGCTGGAGCCAGGCTTCGAGCCAGACCAGGGCGTCGAGGTCGAGGTGATTCGTCGGCTCGTCGAGCAGCATCAAATCGGCCGGGCACATCAGCGCGCGCGCGAGCTGCAGGCGCATCCGCCAGCCGCCCGAGAAGCTGTTGACCGGCGCATCGAGCTCGGCCGTCTTGAAGCCGAGGCCTTGCAGCATCGCCTGCGCGCGTGGCCGCGCCTCGAAGCCACCGGCCTCGGCGATCGCCTGGTGCGCGTCGCCCATTGCATGGCCGTCGTCGTCGAGTTCGGCTTGCACAAGTTGCGCCTGCGCTTCCATCAGGCGGGTGTCGCCTTCGAGCACGAAATCGGTTGCGCCCTGGTCGGTTTCGGGCATGTCTTGAGCGACCTCACCGATGCGCCAGCGCGGCGGCATGCTCACGTCGCCCGCATCGGACTGCAGGCGCTTGGTGATGAGCGAAAACAGCGACGATTTGCCGGCGCCGTTGCGGCCGACCAGGCCGACGTTTTCGCCGGGCTGCAGCGTGACGCTCGCCTGGTTGAGCACGAGCTTGACGCCGCGGCGCAGGGAGACTTGGTTGAGTACGAGCATGAGAAAAATCAATCAGTTCGGTGGAAGCCCCGCGGGGCCGGCGAAGCGGTCAGGCCCAGCGGTATTGGGTGAGCGTCTGGCGTTGCACGAGCAGCACCTGGTCGTCACCGGCACTGGTTTCGAGCCAGGCCACTTCGAGCCGCCGGAACGCATGCTCGAAATGTGCCCGCTCGTTACCGATCTCGAGTACCAGCACGGCGTCCGCCGTCATGTGCTTGGTGGCATCGCGCAAGAGCTTGCGGACCAGGTCCATGCCGTCGTCGCCACCGGCCAGCGCGAGGGCCGGCTCGGCGCGGTACTCGGCCGGCAGCGCCTGCATGCTTTGCGCGTTCACGTACGGAGGGTTGCACAGGATCAAATCGTAGGGCCCGCGTACCGCGGCGAACAGGTCGGAGTGCATCAACGAGATGCGCTTGTCGAGCTTGTGTTTGTCGACATTGATGCGCGCCACGGCGAGCGCGTCTTCCGAAATGTCGGCGGCATCGACCGTCACGTCGGGGTAGGCCATCGCGGCGATCACGGCAAGGCTGCCGTTGCCGGTGCACAGGTCGAGCACCTTGTGCGTGGTGTCGCTCAGCCACGCGTCGAGCGTGCCGTGGTTTTCGCCGTCGGCGAGCAATTCGGCGATGAACGAGCGCGGCACGATGGTGCGCTCGTCGACGTAGAAGGGCACGTTCTGCAGCCAGGCTTCTTTCGTCAGGTAGGCCGTGGGCAGGCGCGTCTCGACGCGCTGGGTGACGAGCGCTTCGGCCTTGGCTTGCTCGTCGGCGGTCAACTCGTTCTTCGCTTTCGCTTCGAGTGCGTCCATCGGCAGGCCGAGCGACCACAGCACCAGCCACGCGGCTTCGTCGAAGGCGTTGCCGGTGCCGTGCCCAAACGAAACGCCCGCCTGTTTGAGGCGGGCGCTCTGCGCGGTGATCAGGTCTATCAGGGTCATGTCAGCAAGCGCACCAAGGTGTCGCGGTAAATGTTTTTCAGCGGATCGAGGCTCGCCACCTCGACCCGTTCGTCGATCTTGTGGATCGTCCCGTTGAGCGGGCCAAACTCGATCACCTGAGGGCAAATTTTGGCGATGAAGCGGCCGTCGGAGGTGCCGCCGGTGGTCGAGAGTTCGGGAGCGATGCCGGTCTCGGTAAGGATGGCCGCGCCGAGCGCTTCGCTCAAGTCACCGATCGGGGTCAGGAACGGTTCGCCGCCCAGCGTCCACGCAAGGTCGTATTTTAGGCCGTGGCGATCGAGCACCTCGTGAACGCGCGCCCGCAGCGATGCCGGCGTCGATTCGGTCGAGAAGCGGAAGTTGAAATCGATCGTCGCATCACCCGGTATCACGTTGCCCACGCCGGTGCCAGCGTGGATGTTCGAGACCTGCCAGCTCGTCGGCGGGAAGTACGCGTTGCCTTCGTCCCAGCGTGCCGCAACCAGCTCGGCGAGCGCGGGTGCCACGAGGTGGATCGGGTTCTTCGCGAGGTGCGGGTAGGCGATGTGGCCCTGCACGCCGATCACCCGCAGCTTGCCCGAGAGCGTGCCACGGCGGCCGTTTTTGATCATGTCGCCGAGCGTATCGACCGAGGTGGGCTCGCCGACGATGCAGTAGTCGAGCCGCTCGCCGCGTTCGCGCAGCCAGTCGCAAACCCGCACGGTGCCGTCGACGGCGGGGCCTTCTTCGTCGCTGGTCAACAAGAACGCGATGGACCCTGCGTGGTCGGGTGTCGCCGCCACGAATTCTTCGACCGCGACCACCATCGCCGCGATCGAGGTTTTCATGTCGGCCGCACCGCGCCCGTAGAGCTGGCCGTCGCGGTGGGTCGGCACGAAGGGGTCGCTCGTCCATGCGCCGAGCGGCCCGGTCGGGACCACATCGGTGTGGCCGGCAAACGCGAGCAGCTTGCCGGTGGCACCGACGCTGCCGCGGCGCACGGCCCACAAATTGAGCACGCGCGTGTCGTCGGGGCCGTGTTCGAGCACGTGGAACTCGAAACCGAGCGGTGCCAGCCGTTCGCGGATCAGCGCCTGGCAGCCGCCGTCGTGCGGCGTGACCGAGCGACGCGAGATCAGCTGTTCAGCGAGGTGCAGCGTTCGTGACATGAATTCGCGCGACGCTCAAAATCGGCGCAGGCTCGCCGCCGCGGTCGTGGCCGGTTCGGGCCGCACGTCGACAGAGACTTCGGTGTACGTGGCCTGGTCATCCTGTTCGTCGCGCTTGGGCGCAGCGCGCGAGACCGGCGCCATGTCGTTTTGCAAACGCCACATCAGGTTGGTCGGCGAATCGGCGAAGGCCAAGCCTTCATCGCGACTGATCAACCCCGTGTTGATCAACCGGGCCAAGTCTTGCTCGAAGGTTTGCGAGCCTTCGGCCATCGATTTTTCCATCGCCTCTTTAACGCCTGAAAAATCGCCTTTCTCGATCAGCTCGGAGACCAGCTTGGTGTTGAGCATGACCTCGACCGCAGGCACGCGGCCACCGGCCGTGGCGCGCATCAGGCGTTGCGAGACGATCGACTTCAGGCCCGCGGCCAGGTCGGCGAGCAGCGCGGGGCGTGCCTCCGGCGTGTAGAAAGACAAGATACGGCCGAGCGCGTGGTAGCTGTTGTTGGCGTGCAGGGTCGAGAGCACGAGGTGGCCCGACAGGGCGTACGAGATCGCCGCCGTCATGGTCTCGCGGTCACGAATTTCGCCGATCAGGATGCAGTCGGGCGCCTGGCGCAGCGCGTTCTTCAGGCCGATGTTGAGTGACTGCGTGTCGCGCCCGACCTCGCGCTGGTTGATCACCGATTTCTTGTTGTTGAACAAAAACTCGATCGGGTCTTCGATCGTCAGGATGTGGCCGGCGAGCTGCTGGTTGCGCTGCTCCAGCATTGCGGCGAGCGTCGTGCTTTTTCCCGCGCCGGTCGCACCGACCATCAGGATCAGGCCGCGCTTTTCGAGCACCAACGTGTTGAGCACCGGCGGCACGTTCAAGCTCTCGAGCGTAGGGATCACGAACGGGATGCAGCGGAACACCGCGGCGATCGTGCCGCGCTGTTTGAACGCACTCAAACGAAAGCTTCCGACGCCTGAAATGCCGACGCCGATGTTGAGCTCGCCGGTGTCGTCGAGCTCCTCGAGCTGGCTCGGCGTGAGCAGCTCGGCCAGCAGCTGGCGCGGTTGGGTATGCGTGAGCGGCTGGTCGCTCAGCTGCAGCAACTGGCCGTTGATTTTGATCAGGATCGGCGAGCTCGCCGAGAGGTAGACGTCGGACGCGCCCTTCTCGGACATCAGCCGCAGCACGCGCTCCATGTTTGCGCCACTCATGAAAATCCTTTCAGGCCAAGGCGCTGGGTCAGCGCGTTGTCGATCATTTCACGCTTCGCGGGTGGAACGGCACGCTGCGGCGCTCGCGCAACGGCTCGCGCCGTGATCAGCTGCGCAGCAGTTCGTTGATGCTGGTCTTGGCGCGGGTTTCGGCCGTGACCTGCTTGACGATCACCGCGCAGTACAGGCTGTGGCTGCCGTCGGCCGCCGGCAGGTTGCCGCTGACGACCACCGAGCCCGACGGGATGCGCCCGTAGCTCGTTTCACCTGTCATGCGGTTGTAGATCTTCGTGCTCTGGCTGATGTAGACGCCCATCGAAATGACCGAGTTCTCTTCGACAATCACGCCTTCGACGACCTCGCTGCGCGCGCCGATGAAGCAGTTGTCTTCGATGACGGTCGGGTTGGCCTGCAGCGGCTCGAGCACACCGCCGATGCCGACGCCGCCGCTCAAGTGCACGTTTTTGCCGATCTGCGCGCACGAGCCGACGGTGGCCCAGGTGTCGACCATCGTTCCCTCGTCGACATACGCACCGATGTTCACGTAGCTCGGCATCAGCACCACGTTCTTGCCGATGAACGAGCCGCGCCGCGCGACGGCCGGTGGCACCACGCGCACGCCGGTTGCGCGCATCGCGGCTTCGTCGAGGTGCGCGAACTTGGTCTGCACCTTGTCGAAGAAGCCGAGGTCACCGGCGCGCATCACCTTGTTGTCGTTCAACCGAAAGCTCAGCAGCACGGCCTTCTTGACCCATTGGTTGACCGTCCATTGGCCGACGCTCTGGCGCTCGGCCACGCGCAGGCGGCCGGCGTTCAGCTCGGCGATCACGGCCTCGACGGCGGTGTAGATCTCGGGGCTGTTGATCGCGTTGATCGAGGTGCGGCTCTCCCAAGCGAGTTCGATGGTGCTTTGCAACTCGTGGATGTTGGCTTGGGTCATTTGTGGCTCACGGGGATTGAATGAAAGAAGAGCGGGCGAAAAGCTGGATTCGGCGCGCCGCTTCGACGCACTCGTCGATTTCGGCGACCAGCGCGAGGCGGATGCGGCCTGCGCCCGGATTCACGCCATGGGCCTCACGCGCCAACAGGCTGCCGGGCAGCACCACCACATTGTATTGAGCGAGCAGCGCGAGGGCGAAGGCAACGTCGTCGCCGTTCGGGGTGAGCTTCGACACATCGGCCCAAAGGTAGAAGCCCGCGTCGGGCAGCGCCACCGGCATCACGGCGGTCAGCAACGGCGTGACCTGCGCGAACTTGGCGCGGTATTTGGCGCGGTTCGCGACAACATGCGCCTCGTCGTTCCAGGCCGCGATGCTGGCCTGCTGCACGACCGGCCCCATCGCGCTGCCGTGGTAGGTGCGATAGAGCAGGAACTGCTTGATGACCTGCGCATCGCCGGCCACGAACCCCGAGCGCAGGCCGGGCACGTTCGAGCGCTTCGACAGGCTGGTGAATGCGATCAGGCGGTCGAAATTGCGGCCGAGCCTCATTGCGGCTTCGAGCGAGCCCAGCGGCGGCTCGTCGCGGAAATAGATCTCGGAATAGCACTCGTCGGAAGCGATGACAAAGCCGTAGCGCTCACTCAACTCGAACAACAGCTGCCATTCGGCGAGCGGCATTACCGCACCGGTCGGGTTGCCGGGCGAGCACACATAGAGCAGTTGCGTGTGCGCCCAGGTCTCGTCCGACACGCTGGCCCAGTCGACCGCGAAGTTGCGCGCCGGGTCGCTGTTCACGAACGCGACCTGCGCGCCCGCCAGCAGTGCCGCGCCTTCGTAGATTTGGTAGAACGGATTCGGGCACACGACGACCGCGCCCGCCCTTGTCGGGTCGATCACCGTTTGTGCGAGCGCGAACAGCGCTTCGCGCGAGCCGCCGACCGGCAGCACTTGCGTGATCGCATCGACGGCTACGCCGTAACGCCGCATCAACCACGCTGCGATCGTTTGCCGCAAGGCAGGCTCGCCTGCAGTGGCCGGGTAGGTCGCCAGGCCCTTCAGGTTTTCGGTGATCGCTTGCTTGATCAACTCGGGCGTGGCGTGGCGCGGCTCGCCGATTCCGAGGCCGATGGGCGCGAACGCCGGGTTCGGCACGATATTTTTCGTCAACGCGCGCAGGCGCTCGAACGGGTAGGAATGCAGGCGCGACAGCAACGGGTTCATCGAACAATTATCGGGGAAGCTCCGCACTGGCCCGCTTCGTGCATAGGACGTCGCCGACAAGGCGAGTCGCGTGTTTCTAACCCGCACATGCGAGGTCACCCGCTCATGCCGAAGCATTTGTTTGCGTATTGTTACGTCGACCTCAGCCGCGCCTGGTTGCTGAAGCGATTTCACTCTCGACCCTGCCGCTGGAGCGACGCATGTTCATCAAAATAGGCTTCGACATCGAGCTCTCGGTCGCCTCGCCGATGGCGCTCATTTACCTGCTGCACGTGCACCCTTCGCGCCGCGACGATCTGCTCGCGCCCGAGCACATCGAGGTCGGCCAAAACTTGCCAGTCGACGAATACCTCGACGCTTTCGGTAACCTGTGCGGGCGCGTGAATGCGCCCATCGGCGTGAACCAGGTGCGCTTTCGCAGTGAGTCGGTGATCCAGGATTCGGGCCTGCTGGACCCGGTCGATTTCTTTGCGTGGCAGCACGACCCGACCGACCTGCCGCCAGAGACGCTGCAGTTTTTGCTGCCGAGCCGCTACTGCGAGGTCGACAGTGCGCTGTTGCAGTTCGCCTGGAACCAGTTCGGCACCACGCCGCTGGGCTGGCCACGCGTGCAAGCGATCTGCGATTTCGTGCACCGTCACATACGGTTCGACTACAACCAAGCCCGCGCCACGCGCACCGCTGTCGAAGGTTTCCGTGAGCAAGTGGGCGTGTGCCGCGACTACACCCACTTGGCGGTCACCTTGTGCCGCTGCATGAACATCCCGGCGCGCTACTGCACTGGCTACCTCGGTGACATCGGCATCCCGCCGGTGCCGTACCCGATGGATTTCAGCGCCTGGTTCGAGGTGTTCCTGGGCGACAAATGGCACACCTTCGACGCCCGCCACAACGTGCCCCGCATCGGTCGCATCGTGATGGCGCGCGGGCGCGATGCCGGCGACGTGCCGATCACGATGGCGTTCGGCCAAAACCAGTTGGCGCGTTTCAACGTGACGACCTACGAGGTCGACGGCTACGGCATCGCGGTCTAGCAACGATGCGAGCTTAAAGCAGGCCCGACGCTTGCCCGTGCTGCGGGAGCTGTACGACCGGCTGCGGCTTCCAGCCTTTCTTGCGGTGCTCGGCAACCACGTTGGTGTAGATGCCGCCACGCACGAACCACTTCGCGGTGATGCGAATGAAGCGCGGGTCGGCCACGCGCACGATGTCGTCGACGATGTCGTTCGTGACCTTCTCGTGGAACGCGCCCTCGTTGCGGTAGCTCCACATGTACATCTTCAAACTCTTGAGTTCGACACAGAGTTTGTCGGCCACCATGTCGATCGTGAAGCTGGCGAAATCGGGTTGGCCGGTCAGCGGGCAATGGCAGGTGAACTCCGGGATCTGGAACTGGATCACGTAGTCGCGCTTCGGCGTGGGGTTCGGAAAAACCTGCAATGCCTTGCTCGGCACGCTGGGCGGATTCACGGGTTTTTGGCGCTGCGAGGCAGGGGCTGTTGCGCTTGAGGTCTTGGCCATGGCGGTCACTTTTCGAGAGCTTCGACAGAAGGGCCGGATGCTATCATCCGTGCTGCTCCGAAGCCCGCGCCATGCAGGTTTTATTCAAATAAATCAAGCACTTAGGCGCCAGCCTCTGGACTGTCCAACGCAAGCCCCATGCGCCTGAACTCGATCAAGCTCTCCGGTTTCAAGTCGTTCGCCGAGCCGACCAACTTTCAGTTGCCGGGCCAGCTCGTCGGCGTCGTCGGGCCCAACGGCTGCGGCAAGTCCAACATCATGGATGCGGTACGCTGGGTGCTCGGCGAAAGCAAGGCGAGCGAGCTGCGCGGCTAGTCGATGCAGGACGTGATCATCAAAGGCTCGGGCAACCGCAAGCCGGCGAGCCGATCGAGCGTCGAGCTCGTGTTCAGCAACGAAGACGCCCGCGCCGGCGGGCAGTGGAAACGCTAC
>JANLUW010000025.1:0-13478 GCA_031363645.1 Rhizobacter sp.
CTGGCCTCCAGCGTGCGCGAGGCAGTCAAAACCGCGGGCTACCCGGTGCCGCGCACCGAGGGCGAAAGCAACGGCGAGTGGATCATCATCGACTGCGGCGCCGCCGTCGTCCACGTGATGCAGCCCACCATCCGCGACTACTACCACCTCGAAGAAATCTGGGGCGACAAGCCGGTCGCCATGAAGCTCGCGAGCAGCACCGTGAAGCTGGTGAAGGCCGCCGAGCCCGAGGCGCCGGTGAAGAAGAAGGCGGCGGCGAAGAAGTCGCCCGTGGCGGCGAAGACGCCGGCGAGAGCACTCGCCAAAGCGCTTCCCACCAAGGTTGCCGCTAAGAAGACCCCGGCGAACAAGGTCCCGGCAAAGAAGGCGCCTGCGCAAAAGATTCCGGTCGTGAAGAAGCTGATGGTCGTCGGCAAGACGCCGACGAAGAAGGCGACGCCGAGCGGGCGTGGCGTGACGCGCACCGTCGGCGTCAAGTCGGCGGCAGCCAAGAGCGCGCCGGTGGCAAGGAAGGCGCCGGCGAGAACGGCGACTGCGAAGTCAGCGTCTGCCAAGAAGGCACCGGCAAAGAGGGCACCCGGCCGCAAATGAAGCTGCTGGTGGTCGCTGTCGGCCAGCGGCAACCTGCTTGGGCGCAAACCGCCTATGCCGAATTCGAAAAGCGCTTTCCGCCCGAGATGCGGCTCGAGCTGCATGCGGTGAAGGCCGAAACCCGCGGCCAAAAAACTGCTGCGCAGCTGATGGCGGCTGAGGCCACGCGCCTGCAGGCCGCACTGCCGCGCGGCGTGCGCCGGGTGGTGCTCGACGAGCACGGCGCGCGCGCCACAACCGTGCAGCTTGCCGACCGCATGCGAGCCTGGCGGCACGACGGCCGCGACGTGGCTTTCGTGATCGGGGGTCCCGACGGGCTCGATGCATCGCTGAAGACCACTGCCGACGAGACTCTGCGCCTCTCGGAACTCACGTTGCCGCACGCCTTCGTGCGCGTGCTGCTGGCCGAGGCGCTCTACCGCGCGTGGACGGTCACGGTCAACCACCCGTATCACCGCGAGTAGGCCAGCGTGAGCGACCCCGGCCCGTTCATTTACCTCGCATCGCAAAGCCCGCGCCGCCGCCAGTTGCTCGACCAGATCGGCATGCGGCACGAGCTGCTGCTGCCCGGTGCCGACGAAGACGCCGAAGCGCTCGAAGCCGAGCGCGCAGGCGAGCTGCCGGCCGACTACGTGGCACGGGTGACGCGCGCGAAGTTGCACGCCGCGAAGGCGCGCCTGAAGCACCGCGGCTTGCCCGAAGCGCCGGTCCTCTGCGCCGATACGACCGTCGCACTCGGCCGGCGCATCCTTGGCAAACCGGTCGACGCCGCCGACGCAACGGCGACATTGACGCTGCTCGCCGGCAAGACGCACCGCGTGATCACCGTGGCGGCGATCGCGGCTGGCCGACGCGAGCGGGTGGCCATCAGCACCTCGCACGTTCACGTGGCGCCGATGCCGGCCGCTGCGATAGCCGCCTACGTGGCCGGCGGCGAGCCGTTCGGCAAGGCCGGTGCGTATGCGATTCAAGGCGCGATGGCCGCCTGGATCGAGCGCATCGACGGCAGCCACTCCGGGATCATGGGCCTGCCGCTGTTCGAGACGTGGAAGTTGCTGCAGTGGGCACTGAATACGTCGCCACGTTAAGGTGCTGATCGTCTGGCTGGGCAAACCATCTGGCGCCGCCGCGCCCACGCGCCTACGATGCCTTTCGGCCCGGGTCGACGGCAGCCCGCCGCCGTACTTGCGCGGCCTCGAGTGAAGGAAAGCGTCATGCCCTACCCCCCTCCAAGTGCTGCAGCAAACGACCCACGCCAACGCCGCCGCTTGCTGCGCGGCCTCGGCGCAGCGATCGGCGCCGCGGCTTTCGCGCCGCAACTGGCACGCGCGCAAGCCGCATCCAGCAAGCCGATCGGCCCGCCGAGCACCGTCACGCAACCGCCGCGCGACTTCGGTCCCGGCGGCGCGCCGACCACGTATTTCACCGACCCCGACGTGCTCACCGTCGACCCCGCGTTCGACGGCCTGCGCCAGCCGAACGCGCCGATCCAGCGGCTCTGGACCGGTGCGTTGTGGGCCGAAGGGCCGGCGTGGAATTCGGTTGGCCGCTACCTCGTGTGGAGCGACATCCCGAACAACCGCCAGTTGCGTTGGCTGGAAGACGATGGGCATGTCAGCACGATGCGCGCGCCGTCCAACAACAGCAACGGCAACACCTTCGACTATGAGGGCCGGCAGCTCTCGTGCGAGCACTTGACGCGCCGCGTCGTGCGCTACGAACTCGACGGCTCGACCACGGTGATCGCGTCGAGCTTCAACGGCAAGCGCCTGAATTCGCCGAACGACGTGGTGCCGCACCCCGACGGCAGCTACTGGTTCACCGACCCGCCTTACGGCGCACAGCTGTACGAAGGCACGGTCGACGCGGCCGGCGGCCCGGCCAACCTCGGGGGGCGACTCAATCCGCGGCTCGGCCAGCCGCCCGAGATCGGCAGCTTTAAGCGCGAGTTGCCGACGGCTGTCTACCGCGTCGACAAAGGTGGCGCGCTCACGCAGTTGATCGCCGAAGGCTCCGTGCCCGACCCGAACGGCCTGTGCTTCTCGCCTGATTTCAAGAAGCTCTACATCATCAGCACCGGGCAGGGCCCGGGCGACACCGGCGCCGGCGGCAAGGGCGACATGCACGTGTTCGACGTGACGGCCGACAACAAAATAACCAACGGCAAACTCTTCAGCAGCTTCATGGTCGACGGCGTAAAGTGCGGCCCCGACGGCGTTCGCGCCGATGTCGACGGCAACCTCTGGTGCTCGAGCAACGCGGGGCGCAACGTCGGCTACAGCGGCGTGACGGTGTGGTCACCGGCGGGCAAGCTGATCGGGCGCATTCGGTTACCCGAGGTCTGCGGCAACGTGTGTTTCGGCGGCCCCAAACGCAACCGCCTCTTCATGGCGGCGAGCCAATCGCTCTACGCGGTGTACACCGGCACGCAAGGGGCGGCGCCCGGTTGACCTTTCCACGTCGTGCAGGGCGGTAGGATCGGACGGCCGAAAAATAGAACAGCGAGAGCCCCCGATGCAGGACATCCTGATCAACTGGACACCGCAAGAAACCCGCGTCGCGATCGTCGAGAACGGCGCGGTGCAAGAACTGCACGTCGAACGCACGCTCGAGCGTGGCCTCGTCGGCAACATCTACGCCGGCAAGGTCGCGCGCGTATTGCCCGGCATGCAGTCGGCCTTCATCGACATCGGCTTGGAGCGCGCTGCTTTTCTGCACGTGGCCGATGTGCAGGTCAACGGCGTCACGCCCAGAAGCAGCTTCGTCGCGGCACGTGGCGATGCCGCCGCCAACGGCGCGCCGCAGACGCCGATCGAGCGCCTGGTGTTCGAGGGCCAGACGCTCACCGTGCAGGTCATCAAGGACCCGATCGGCACCAAGGGCGCGCGGCTGTCGACACAGGTCAGCATCGCCGGCCGGCTACTCGTGTTCTTGCCGCAAGACGACCACATCGGCATCTCGCAAAAGATCGGCTCGCACGAGTTGCGTGAGCAGCTGCGCGCGCGCATGGGCGTGCTCGCGCAGGTGCCCGAAGGCGCGGGGCCGCAGGGCGGTTTCATCTTGCGCACCAACGCCGAAGAGGCGAGCGACGATGAGCTTTCCGACGACATCCGTTACCTGCGCAAGACCTGGGCGGCGGTGCGCGCCATGAGCTTCAAGTCGCCGCCCGGCAGCTTGTTGCACCAAGACCTGAGCCTCGTGCAACGCGTGTTGCGCGACCTCACGCACGACGGTACGCAAGCGGTGCGCATCGATTCACGCATCCAGTTCGAGGCGTTGCAAAAGTTCGGCCAGGAGTTCACGCCGACCTCGGTCGCCAAGCTCGAGCACTATGCCGGCGAGCGGCCGATTTTCGACCTGTTCAACATCGACGAAGAGATCGCACGCGCGCTGACGCGCCGGGTCGATCTGAAGTCGGGCGGCTACTTGATCATCGACCAGACCGAGGCGCTCACCACGGTCGACGTGAACACTGGCGGCTTCGTCGGCGCACGCAATTTCGACGACACGATCTTCAAGACAAATCTCGAAGCGGGCCAGGCGATCGCGCGACAACTGCGGCTGCGCAACCTCGGCGGCATCATCATCATCGACTTCATCGACATGACGCGCGAGGAGCACCAAGCCGCAGTGCTCGCCGAACTGCGCAAGCAACTGGCGCGCGGCCGCACCAAGATCACCGTGAGCGGCTTCACGCAACTGGGCCTCGTCGAGATGACCCGCAAACGCACACGCGAATCGCTCGCGCACATGTTGTGCGAGGTGTGCCCGGTTTGCGAAGGGCGCGGGCAGGTCAAGACCCCGCGCAGCATCTGCTATGACATCCTGCGCGAAATCTTGCGCGAGGCGCGCCAGTTCAACCCGAAAGAGTTCCGCATCGTTGCCTCGGCCGCAGTGGTCGAGATGCTGCTCGACGAAGAAAGCCAGCACCTCGCGGGCTTGTCCGATTTCATCGGCAAGCCGATCTCGCTGCAGGCCGAGGCATCGGGCTCGCCGGAGCAGTACGACATCGTGTTGCTCTGAACCGGGTTGCCTGCCCTACTGCCGCACCGCCAGCCGCATCACACTCGCTACCGCGGCGAACGCCGCGAAGCCGGCTCCCAACCACAAGGCATACGTCGACCCCTGCACGCCGGACAGGCTGAAGCAGAAGGCCGTCAGCGCCGCGCCGATGGCTTGGCCGAGCAGGCGCGAAGTTGCAATCGTGCCACTCGCGCCGCCGGCACGGTGCGGCGGTGCGGCGGACATCAACGCGCGCAGGTTCGGCGACTGAAAAAAGCCGAAGCCGGCGCCGCAGACCGTCATGCGGATGCAGATGTCGAGCACGCTCGGGTCGGCCGGCAGCAAAGCCATCGAGGCCATGCCGGCAGCGAGGATCGCGAGGCCTACGCCGCCCAGGATCGCCGGAGGGTATTTGTCCGAAAGCCGCCCGGCCAGCGGCGCCGCGAGTGCGACGACGATCGACCATGGCGACATCAAAAATCCCGTGTCGACCTGGTTGCGGTGCAGCACGCCCTCGAAGTAGAACGGCAGCGAGACGAACGCCAGCCCCTGTGCGCTGAAGGTGCACACCGCCGTCAGCGACGACAGCGCGAAGGCCGGCCTTTGAAACAGGTCGACTGGCAGGATCGGGTTGGCGTTGCCGTGCTCGCGGCGGATCAGCAGCGCACCGAACATAAAAGCAACGGCGAGCGCGCCGGCCCACCAGCTCGCCGGCTCGCGTTGCGCCGCCGAACTCAGCGCCAGCACCAACGCCGCGAACGCGACCACGCTGAGCACCGCGGCGACGGCGTCAAAGCGGTGCGTGCCGCGCTGCGATGCCGGCAACGACGGTACCGCGACGAGCAGCGCGGCGATGCCCAGCGGCACGTTGATGCCGAACAGCCACGGCCACGGTGCGACGCTCAGGATCAGCGATGCAACGCTCGGCCCGACCGCGAAGCTGATGCCCACCGTCAGCGCATTCAGCCCGACCCCGCGGCCGAGCCGTTCGGGCGGATAGATGAAGCGCAGCAGTGCGATGTTGACGCTCATGATTCCGCTCGCGCCGATGCCCTGCAGCGCACGCGCACCGGCGAGCAGCGCGAGGCTCGGCGCAAGCGCGCAGGCGAGCGAGGCGACCGTGAACAGCGCGAGGCCGGCGATGTAGATGCGGCGGTGGCCGACGATGTCGCCGAGCGCCGCCAGCGGCAAGATGGTCGCGACCATCGCGAGCTGGTAGGCGCTGATGACCCAGACCGAAGCCGCCGGCGCAGCGCGCAAATCGGCCGCGATCGCCGGCAGCGCGGTGTTGGCGATGGCGGTGTCGAGCGAGGCGAGCGCAACGGCGACCATGACCGCGAAGATGGCGCGGCGGTTGACCGCGACCTCGCTGGCGCTGCCCTCAGCGTTCACGCGCCGCAAGCCGTTTAAGCGCAAAAAAAGGCGTAAGCAGGGCAGGGCACGCGGCATAGACGAGCAGGCGCATGCGCAGCGCCAGCGGCACGCGTGGCGCGCTGATGAACGCTCGCCAGCGCCCGCCCAGCGTGCGTGCGCCGAACACGTCTCGCACGAAAACCTCGCGTTCGAACTGCAGCGAGATCACGTCTTCGACCGAGTGCAGTTGACCGGCACGTTTCGCGTCGGCCAGCAACTGTGGCAGCTCGACCAGCGCGTGCCGGTTGTTCGTCAGCAGCCGTTCGACCACATCGCGCGCGTGCAGGTTGCGGCGCCGCCGCGAGATGCCGCCGCGCCGGTATTGCACCAACGGTTCGGGCAGCGTGATGGCGCCGCCGGAGACGACCGCGCGAAAGACCATCAGCATGTCTTCGGCGACCGAGCCGGGCGACAGCGGGCCGAAGCGATCGAACACGCGGCGCGTCCACGCCTGCGCTGCGCCGATCACGTGCGGCGGGCGCGCGATCCAGTCGGCGGCGTTGCGGTAGGTCGAGAGGTCGGTCGGCGTGATGTCGGCGTGGGTGTGGCCATGCTCGTCGAGGTCGATCAACCGCGTTGCGATGAGATCGGGCCGGCGATCGGCGGCGAGCCACGCGTCGACGACGCGCTTGCAGCGTTGCGGCAGCGAGATATCGTCGCCCGCAGCGATGAACAGAAGCTCGCCCTTCGACAGCGCGACCATGCAGTTGACGTGCGCACCGATGCCGAGGTTGGCCGGGTTGCGGTTCAGCACGAGCCGGTGCGGGCCGATGTAGCCGGCGATCGCGCGTTCGATCGCGGCCCAAGTGCCATCGGTCGAAGCGTCGTCGGAAATGACGATCTCGAGGTTCGCATAGGACTGCGCCAACGCGCCCGCGATCGCCGCGCCGACGGTCGCCTGCTGGTTGCACGTCATCAGCAGGAGCGTGACGAGCGGCCTGCCTTCATCGCCGGGCGGCGCGTCAGCGGCCACGCCAGCGAGCCTTCGCGCTCTTCAGGTTCGCCGCCTGATCCGGGAACGTGAAGGTCATGAACTTGCGCAAGCGCCAGCCCATCGGCAGCGCGCCTGCGCTGCGGCATGCCCGCCAACGCTCGGCATCGCTCGGCGCATCGAGCATGGCGGCGAGGTAGGTCTCGCGCGCGAGCGTCGGCGCGAGCGCTGCGGCCACCGCGGTCTCGACGCCCATGAGCCGCGCGTCTCGCGTGTGCTGCGCAATTTCGGCGAGCACACGCCGGTTTTGCGTGCGGACCCAGCCGACAAGTTGCTCGCCGCGGTGCGTGCGCGGCCACCGCGAGGTGCCGCCGCGGCGGTAGTGCACCAGCGGTTCGGGCAGTGTGATCGCGCCGCCGGTCGTGATCGCGCGCAGCGCCATCACCGGATCTTCGTACCAGACGCCATCGATGAACGGGCCGAAGCGCTCCATCATGCGGCGCGTGAAGGCGTGTGTCGCACCGACGGTGTACGGTCGTTTCATACACCAGCCTTCCAAGGTGAGCCGGGCGAGGTCGTCGGTGACGACATGCGCGCCGAGGCTGCCGTCGGGCGCCATGTCGGTGAAGTGGCTCGCGATCAGATCGAGGCGTTCTTGCGAGGCGTCCCAAGCGGCGGCGAGACGCTGCACGCGCTGCGGTAACGAGAGGTCGTCGCCAGCAGCCGTCACGAGCAATGCGCCGCTGGTTTCCTTCATCAGCTGGTTGTAGTGCGCGCCGATGCCGAGGTTCGTTGCGTTGCGACGTGCGCGCACCCGATGCGGGCCGTGGTAGGCCGGGGCCACGGCCTGCAGTTCGGCGAAGGTGCCGTCGCTCGAGGCGTCGTCGGAGAGCACGATCTCGAGGGGCTCGCCGATCTGTGCGAGGCAACTCTCGGCAGCGGCGCGCACGGTCGCGTGCTGGTTGCAGGCGAGCAGGATCAGGCTGATGCGCGGCCTGCTCACGGGCGCGGGGCCTTCACGGCTTCGAGCTCCCATAGAAAGTAGACGAGCTTGCCGCGCTTCTCGCGCCGCCAGCGGTCCCACGACTGCCGCAGCGTCGGTACGGCGACGACGCGAGCGTGCTCGGGGATCACCCACTGCGCGCGCCGCAGCTCGAAATGGCCGTCGAAGCCGTACATGCGCCCCGGCGGCTCGTCGCCGCAAAAGTAGCGGTGCGTGCGGTCGGTGATGACGTTGACGTGGGTCGGGTCGGTGAAGGCTTCTCGACCCGGGTAGCAAGGGGTCAGCGCATAGAACAGCCCCCCCGGCGCGAGCACGCGCCAAACCTCGTTCATCAGGCGAACGAACGGGAACACGGTGGTGTTCAGCTCGGGGCCGTTCAAGACACGCGGAATGTGCTCGATGAAGTCGAAGGCCGACACCGAAGCGAACCGGCTGTCGCCGAACGGGATCGGCTCGAACGACAGATTGGCCGCAGCGAAGACGAACTGCGAATGGGTGGTCGACTCGAGCCGACGGATGTCGACGCCGAACAGCGCCGGCCGGCCGTAGGGATTGCGCGGCAGGGTGCCGCAGCCGAGATCGAGGTGGCAATCTGCAATCTGACGCTGGTGCGCTGCTCGTTCGGTCAAAGCCATGCTGTGCCTTCGTTCAACGAAGCCGGGATGATAGAAGCGGCGCCGCGCTCAGCCGTGCGCGCGCGCCGGAACAAGCGATTCGGCGATGGCGAGCAGTGCGTCGACATGCGGCGCAATGCGCGGGTCGTAGCCCAGCCCATGCAGCGGCGCCGCGATGCGGTGCGTGCCCGTTTGCCAGCGCTCGACGGCACGCTCGACGGCGCGGCCGAGCGAACCGGGCACCGCAAGCGAGAAGGGCAATTGCGCGAGTTCGTTGATCACTTCGGCGCAGCCTGCGTTGTCGGCCAACAGCACCGGCGTGCCGCACAAAATCGACTCGACGCCGACCAGCCCGAACGGTTCGTAGAGCGACGCCATCACGGTGAAGTCGACCGCGCGGTACACCTTTTCGATGTCGGCACGGTAGCCGAGGTGGCGCACGTTGCGCGCCGTGCCGTGCATCGCCCGGCCGGCGATCACGAGCGTGGCGGGCAGAGCGGTCTGCGAGAAGAAGTCGACCAGCAGGTCGAGGCCCTTGCGCTTGTGGCCGGTCGAGGCGAGCAAAAAGATGGCGCGATCATGCGGTAAGTCGAGCTGCGCACGCAGCGCGTCGCGCGTTGCCGTGTCGACGGTCGAGAAGCGCTCGCCGTCGATCGGCGGGTAGAGCAATTTGATCTTCGACGGGTGGACGCCGTAGTAACGCACGACCTCGTCGCGCATGCGTGCCGAGTGCGCGACGATGACTTGCGAGTTCTCGAAGTGCGCGCGTTCGAGCCCGATCTTCAAGCGGTCGTTGAGCGTCGCGCGCTCGCCCATCGCCGCGAGAAAGCCAGGGTGCGTGCCGCCGCAGATGCCGATGTCGGACCAGCGCGTCTGGTTGCATGCGATCAGTGGGTACAGCCCGAGCCGGCGCTTGACGCGGCCGATGCGCCAGTCGAAAAACAGATCGCGCAGTTTGCTCGGCGCAGCTTTGACGCTGGTGTGGATCGGCGTGACCCACTGGTACTCGGGCAGGCTCTGGTCGAACTGTTTTGCGATCAGCACCGGCTTCACACCGCGCTGGTGCAGGCCCCTCACCAGTGTCATCGCATAGCGTTCGATGCCACCGCTATTGCGCAGGCCGTGGTTGCTGATCGCCAGCGTCTCGAAAGCCACCGCCTCAGGCCCGGTCGTCGGCCGTGAACGCGACTGCCGGCTTGTAGGTCATCGACAGGCGCGCGCGCAGCCGCGCCTTCGCGAGCAACGTGCGATCGGCGTCGTCTAGCGTGCGGCGCTTCAATGCAGTCTCGAGTTCGACCGGATCACCGCGGCGCAGGCAGATGCGATCGAAGTCGCGTTGGCTGATGCCCCACTTGTGCAAAAACTGCAGGCGCCCGTCGTTCTTGGCGATGCGGCCGGTCGAGACACACGCGAAGTGATAAACGAAACTGTCACCGAGGCCGATGAAGGTGCGGCAGCCGGCGTGCCACAGCTTCATCGAGAAGTCGTTGTCGCTGCTCATGCCGGGCGAAAGCTCGGTGCTGTAGCCGCCGACCTCCGCCCACATCCAGGTCGGCAGCAGTGTGGGCGGCCAAGTCGAGCCGAGCCAGTGCGCGCGGTGCATCGATGGCAACGCGGCGATCAGCTCGGCCTCGCGAAAGCTCGCGGTGTCGCGGCCGTAGTCTGCGGCCACTGTGCAGCGGTTGTTCGCGCCACCGGGCTCGACCATCGTCGACGACAGCATGAAGCGCCGGCCTTCGAGGCGCTGCGCGACCTCGAGCCGCCGCGTGTCCCAGCCAGGCAGCACGGCCATGTCGTCGTTGAGGTAGAGCAGGAAGGGCTGCGTGGCCAGCGCAGCGACTCGGTTCACCGCGAAGCAGATGCCGATGTTGGCAGCGCTCGCGGTGTGCTTGATGCCTTGCTCACGCACCCACGCGAGCGTGCCGTCGGAACCGTCGTTGACGTGCACCAAAATTTCGTGCGCGTGCGCCGAGTGGCGCCGGATCGTCGCGACCGCGAGTTGCAAAAACGGCAGGTTGTTCCAGGTCGGGATGACGATGGAAAACATCAGACCTTCGGCGCGCGCGGCAACCGGCCCATCAGATAGAACTCGTCGTTCGGCCGCATCGAGGTCACGTTCGCCATGCGGTTCGAGAGGCCGAAGAGGGCGGTGATGCCGGCGATGTCCCAGGCGTCTTCATCGGTCCAGCCGTGTTCGCGCAGTGCCGCGAAGTCGTCGTCGCCGATCGCATACGACGCGCTGCAGACCTTCATCGCGAAGCCGAGCATCGCTTTCTGCTTGATGGTGATGTCGGCCTTCAGGTAGTTGACGGCGAGCTGGTCGGCGATCATCGGTGCCTTCTCGTAAATGCGCAGGATCGCACCGTGCGCCACCACGCAGTAGAGGCAGCCGTTCGCGCCGCTGGTCGCGACGATGATCATTTCCTTCTCGCCCTTGCTCAAGCCCGATTCGCGCAGCAGCAGCGCGTCGTGGTAGGCGAAGAAGGCGCGGAACTCTTCGGGCCGGTGCGCGAAGGTCAGGAACACGTTGGGCACGAAGCCTGCCTTTTTCTGGACCGCGAGGATCTTTTCGCGCAAGTCTGGCGGCATCTGTTCGAGCGCGGGCACGGGGAACCTGCTGATCTCTGGTGGGGTCGGCGTGATTGGCTTGCTCATGGGGAACTCCTGAATTGCAGGGTATGGAGGCGGGCGTACAGGCCATCGCGCGCGAGCAGTTCGACGTGGCTGCCGTGCTCGACCACGTGGCCGGCGTCGAGCGCGATGATGCGGTCGGCGCGCTCGATGGTCGAAAGCCGGTGTGCGATCACGAGGCTGGTGCGTCCTTTCATCAGCGCCTGCAGTGCCTGCTGCACGAGCTGCTCCGATTCCGAATCGAGGGCCGAGGTGGCTTCGTCGAGGATCAGAATCGGCGCATCCTTGTAGATCGCCCGTGCGATCGCGAGACGCTGGCGCTGGCCGCCCGAGAGCTGTGTGCCGTTGTGGCCGATGACGGTCTCGGCGCCCTGCGGCAAGCCATCGACGAAGCCACCGAGGTTCGCAGCGACGAGCGCTGCGCGCATGCGCGCGGCATCGAGTGGCGCCCCGAAACACACGTTGGCTGCGACCGTGTCGTTGAACAGCACGACATCCTGGCTGACCAGCGCGAACTGCTCGCGCAGCGTGTGCAAATTCCAGTCGGGCAGCGCGACGCCGTCGAGCGTGATCGTGCCGGCACTCGGGTCCAGAAAACGCGGCAGCAGGTTCACCAAAGTCGTTTTGCCAGCGCCTGAAGGGCCGACGAGCGCAACGGTCTCGCCAGCCGCGATGCGCAGCGTGATGTGGTCGAGCGACGGCACGTTGTCGCCGAAGCGGATCGACACGTCACGCAGCGCGAGTTCGCCGCGCGATCGGCCGGGCGGTGCGTACGTGCCGCCGGTCTCGCTAGGCGCGTTGTGGATCAAATCGAGCGCGCGCTCGACAGACGCGATGCCGCGCGAGATCGGTGCCGAGACATCGCTCAAGCGCCGCATCGGCGTGGCGAGCGCGACGGCCGCGGTGATGAACGCAACGAACGCGCCCATCGTCGTGCCGCCGGTGCTGCTTTGCCACAGCGCCATGCCGATCGCGACGCCGAGGGCGGTGGCGGTCAACAGCTGCGTGACGGGTGTGACGGTCGCGCTCGCCACGGTCGATTTCATCAGCAGCCGGCGCAGTGCCTTGCTCGACACCTCGAAGCGAGCGCGCTGCACGCCCTGCACGCCGTGCAGTCGCACGGTGCGCCACGCCATCACGTTTTCTTCGACCACGTAGCCGAGGCGGTCGATGGCGATTTGCGATTCTTTCGTGATGCGGTGCATGCGCTTGCCGAACACCCGCATCACGTAGCCTACCGCCGGGCCGAGCGCGGCAATCACGAGCGTGAGTTTCCAGTTGAGCAGCAGCATCGTGCCGAGAAAGGCGATGACGCTGAAGCTGTCTTTCAGCAAGGTTTGCGCCGCGCCGACGAGCTGGTTAACGCCGCCCAGCACTTCGTACACCACGGTGTTCATCAGGCTGCTCGCCGAGCGCGCGACGAAGAGTTGCGGGTGGCCGTCGAGCAGGCGCGAGAAGAGTTGCGAGCGCAGCCGCAGCGTTGCGGCATTCGCGGCCCAGGCGAGCGTGTAGTCGACGACGAAGCCGGCCGCGCCGCGCAGCGCGAACAGCACGACGAGCGCCACCGGAATGGCCCAGAGCGGCGGCCGCGGCAGCTCGGCGAGGAACTTGATCGGAATGGCTTTCATGCCGCCATCGACCAGCGGCACCAGCAGCCAGGCCACGCCGGTTTCGCAGACGGCCGCGAAAGCGGCACCGATCGACGCGAGCGCGAAGGCCCAGCGCGTGCCCTCGAAGTAGGGGAACAAGACGCGCAGTTTGTTCAGCAGCCCCGAGCGCGCCACCTCGTCCGTGCTCATGCGGGGAACTCTGGCCGCCGCGGCGGTCTCTTCAGGAACATCAACTTGATGTACTTGTAATAAGTGTATTCGGCGTTGTAGATCGCAAGCATCAAACCGTGCTGACCGTCGAGAAACCCCAACCGAAAAAAATACGTGCGCACGAACGCGAACAAGCCATGCAACACCGCTTTGCCGACCCCTGCCGATTTGCCCGCCACAGCCATGTCGCGCGCGCTGCCGGTCGAGTAGCGGTCGAGCTTTTCGAGCACGTCGTGGATGTCGGGGTAGCTGAAATGGATCAGGTCGTTGGTGAGCTCGCCGATGCGGCCGTCGACCGTCATGTGGGCATGCAAAAAATGATCTGTGAAGCCAGAGAGCGCGCGCCGGCCGAGCCGCAGCGTGTGGTCGGGCCGCCAGCCCGAGTGGTGGATGAAACGCCCGCAGAACTCCGACAGGCGCGGGATGCGGTAGCCGTCGAACGCAGTCGAGCGGATCGCTGCCAGCACCTCGGT
>JANLUW010000033.1:0-8590 GCA_031363645.1 Rhizobacter sp.
ACCACACGCTCTTCAGGCCGCAACTGCGTGTACGTCATTCGTTCCTTCATGCCACCACCTTACAGGCTGTGGTGTTGCACTTCGGATTTGAGGCCGCCCCCCAATGACCCATTCGTCGGAACCCACGCCAAGGTTTTAAACTGAGGCGATGGCTGCAAGGTTCTATGCGTCGCTCGTGTTCTATCAGCAGCGGTGAGTCCGGCGATGCTCTGAGCGACGGCTTCGGGTCGTAAGGCGAAGTTCGCCGTGCCAAGGGCAGACCAACTCCGCCGATTAGGGCAAGGCATGCTTCGGCGCGCCAAATGAGTTGATAGCGGCCGCAGAAATACAAATCCTCGTCGCCGGCAAAAGGTCTCGCTGGCCGCGGTGCGTCTAAGTTGACGCGATGCGCCACCAGGTCGGCAACAGTCGGAGCACTTCCGGGCGGGCAAATCGATCGTCGATCAAGTGGAGGACGCCCCGATCGGTCAACGTTCTGACCACTCGACCCGCTGCTTGGACTACCTTTCGGATTCCCGGGAACAGATACGTGTAGTCATGTCCCGCGCCAAACGTCGTCTCGAGACGGCGTCTCACCTGCTCGTTGACGGGATTGAATTGAGGCAGTCCAAGCGTTGCGATGAATGCTCCGATCAGCCGAGTTCCGGTCAGATCGATACCCTCCGCGAACGATCCTCCGAGGACCGCGAACCCCACACCGCAGCCGTCCACATTGAATCGCGCCAGAAACGTTTCGCGCTCGGCATCGCCCATGCGGCGGCTTTGCTTCCATGTCGGGATGCCGGGATGGCGCGTGGCGAACTCACCTGCAGCCTTTTCGAGGTACTCGAAGCTGCTGAGGAAAACGATGTAGTTGCCGGGGAGGGTCGCGTACTGGGCACCAATGAGGCGAGCGATGGGACCGAGCGAGCGGGCCCGATCGCGGTAGCGGGTCGAGACATCGCGGGCGATGTGGACCGTCAGCTGGTCCGCATGAAAGGGCGCCGCAACGTCCAGCCAAGCGGTGTCGTCGGGCAACCCAAGCGTGTCGCCGTAGAAAGTCGAGGGTGTGAGCGTCGCCGAGAACAGCACCGTCGTAAGCGTTGCCGAGAAGCGAGGTTTCAGAAACGGTGCGGGCAGCACGTTGCGCACGCACAATGTCGTGTGAGATCCACCGCGGCGCGGCTCCTGCTCGTCGTCCAGCGTGACATCGAACATCGAGTGCGTGTCGAAAGTGTCGAGCAGGCGTGCAAATTGAAGCGCGTCGAAATAGAACTGGAGCAAGGCGCCGTCGACGGCGGTGGGGCTCTCCGCCAAGTGTTCCGACATCGCTGTGATTGCGACCCGCAATGCCGACGCGAACGCACGAGGCGGTTCGCTCAGTACCGCGTAAGGCACGACCAGCCCCTTGGTCAATCGGGTCCAGCTTCGCTGCATGTGATCGAGGCTTGGTTTGAGCGAAGCAGGAGCCGTCGCTCTGACTGCATGCAACTGACCGGACCTCAGATCGGCGCTGTACATCGCTCGTGCGCGATCGATCAGGTTGTGCGCTTCGTCGACGAGAACGCCGACCCGCCACCCGTTCGCGGCCGTCAAGCCGTGCAGCATGGCGGTGCTGTCAAAGAAGTGGTTGTAGTCGCCAATGATCACGTCGCACCAACGCGCCACCTCCTGGCCGAGGTAGTACGGGCAGACCTTGTGGGCAAGAGCGATTTCTCGAAGCGTGGCGCGCGTCAGTGTGCCTGACTTGACGGCGTCGCCCCGAGCCGCGGGCAAGCGATCGTAGAAGCCGCGGGCAAGGGGACACGACTCGCCGTGACACACCTTGTCGGGATGCTCGCAGGACTTTTCCCGCGCCACCATTTCGATCACTCGAAGCGGCATCTCTGATTCGCTCCGGCAGATGGTCTCCAGCGCTCCGAGCGCCATGGCGCGACCGGTCCCTTTGGCCGTCAGAAAAAATACCTTGTCGAGCTCCTGAACGGGGCAGGCCTTGAGCAGTGGGAACAGCGTGGCCACGGTCTTGCCGATGCCCGTCGGCGCCTGCGCCAGCAAACAGCGGCCGAGGCGGGCAGCGTTGAACACGGCCTTCGCGAGTTCGCGCTGTCCCTCCCGGAAGTCTGGATGCGGGAACCTGAGCTCGATGAGCGCCGAGTCGCGTCGTTCGCGATGCACGAGCTCGTCGTGCGCCCATGCGATGAACCGCTCGCACAGTGACTCGAAGAAGGCCTGCAGCTCGACCGCCGTGCATGCCTGCGAGAGCGGTGGCGCCTCAGTCTGGCTGCCCACATCGAAGTAGACCAGGGAGACCGTCAGTGTCGACAAATCCAACTCGCGGCACAGCAACGCACCGTACACCTTTGCCTGCGCCCAATGAAGGTACCGGTGGTTTGCCGGCATCGAATCTAGATCGCCCTTGAAGGTTTTCACCTCCTCGAGCAGTTGTTGTTCCGGGTCGTAGCCATCGGCGCGCCCGCGCACCAGCAGGTTCCGGTACTCACCGCTCAGCGAGACCTCGCGACGGTACGATGCGGATCGACTCGACGCGACGGTCTGATGGCCGGCGATGCCTTGCAGAGAGGTTGGAGACGGTGTGAACCGAAAGTCCAGATCGCCCTGTTTGGCGGCGAACTCGCAGAGCGCGCGGACGGCGACGGTGTAGGGCTTCATGCGCTGCCGGCGTCGCACGGCGGGTCGGCGTGAATCGTGTAGGCCTCCAGCTCGTTCTGCGTCCCGGTGTCGCCCAACTCTCGCTGTCGCGCTTCGTGGTCTGAAGTCACCGGTACCGCTTTGGCCAGCGCCATCCACACCGAGAACGGCAGCTTGCGCGTCACGTGACGGGCGGGTCGAACCACGTCGAGCGTGCCGGTTTCGATTGTGCCGCTCAGCAGCCAGACGCCGAACGCCTCCGGGATCTCCTGCGGTTCAGCGACACCCGATGGCAGCACGTAGTAGGTCTCGCACGACAACCACTGGTAGGACTCGCGCTTTGCGGCGTCGCGAAGGTCGGACAGCAGATCGGCCCGGCTCACCTTGACTTCGTGAACCATGGGCTGCAGATAGTCTTCGACCGAAGTGCGGCGAACAGAAAACACATCGGGTCTGGCCAGGCGCCAGGGTCCCTTGCCTTGGAGGTGCATTGGCTTGTCGGAATTATTTTCGACGTCGTCGAGCCACAACGAGTCGTCCGTGTTCGAGGCCGCAGCTGAAGATGGGCCCGCATCGCCACCGACCCGTGCACGCAGCGAGAGCTCCCGCCATACGAGTCGTCCCGCAGCCATCAGCTGGGTGGCTACGCGCTCGGCCAGCCGATCGTGAGCACTAAGCACCCGCCGGTTGCGTTGCCGAGCCGAAGCCAGCAGTTGGACGCCTGCGTCAGTCAGTCGGATCGTCTCGTGACCAGCGGCTGTCTCGACGCACGCAGCCCAGCCTGCGGCGACGAGGTCGAGCTCAATGGCATCGCGGCAGGACCACCCGGCCGACCGCCAGATCGACATCAGGCGAGTCAGATGAAGTCGGCGCGGTACGAGTGGCGGTGGTGCATCCATGGTCGTTCTATTCGAGAGTGCCTGGTCCAAGCCGCGACGTCTATCGCGATCGGCCGTCATCATTTGAAGTCCCGACTCACGGTGGCCAGGCGGCCGAGCAACGGAGTGAGGTCTTCCAGCTTTCCGGCGATCAGGTTTTTCACCTCGCCTTCGCGTTGCCACTTGCCGTGCACAGCCAGCAGCCGTGAGCCCAGCAATTCCTTGCGTTGCGTGTCGCGCAGCGACTTCCAGCAGATGACCTGCACCACGCCGGTTTCGTCTTCGAGCGAAATGAACACGGTGCCGTTCGCCGTCTCGGGCTGCTGCCTGAGGGTCACGATGCCGCAGTAGTGAACGATCCGCCCGTTCGGAACGCTGTTCAGATGTTCCGCCGTGACCAGCTTTCGCTCCGTCAGTTGGTCGCGCAACAACGCCATCGGATGGCGCCGAAGTGTCAGGCCGGTGGACGCGTAGTCGAACAGGACTTCCTCGCCTTCCGGTGCCTCCGGCAATTCGAGAATATCTTCGTCGAAGGGTGCATCGTGAAGGAGTTCGGGCATGGACCGCAGCGCAGCGGCATCCCACACCTGCTGGCGTCGATGACCCGACAGGCTGGCGAGTGCGTCGGCCGCAGCGAGCAGTTTCACCTCACCGTGATCGACGAGCGCCCTTCGCGCGAGGTCTTCGGCAGAGTCGAAGATGGACTCGCGGCGTGCCATGACGATCCGGTCCATCGTCTCGGACTTGAGGCCCGCGATCATGCGAAGCCCCAGCCGCACGACGGGTGGATGGGGCAGGTCTTCCAGCGTGCAATCGACATCGCTGACCATCACATCGACGGCTCGCACCTCGACGCCATGTCGCTTCGCGTCCTGCACGAGCTGCGATGGCGAATAGAACCCCATCGGCTGCGAGTTCAGCATGGCGGCCAGAAACTCTGCAGGGTGGTGTTTCTTGATCCAGCAGCTGGCATAGACGAGAAGAGCGAACGAGGCCGCGTGCGACTCGGGGAACCCGTATTCGCTGAAACCGTGGATCTGCTGGAAGATCGCGTCAGCGAACTCTTTCTGGTAGCCGCGTGAGGTCATGCCGTCGACGATGCGCTCGTAGTAGCTGTCGAGGATTCCGCTCTTGCGTTTCCACGCGGCCATCGCACGTCGCAGGCCGTCGGCCTCACCCGCGCTGAACCCCGCCGCCAGCATCGCGATCTGCATCACCTGCTCCTGGAAGATGGGCACGCCCAAGGTGCGTCCGAGCGCTTCCTTGAGCGCCTCGCTCGGGTACGTGACCGGTTCCTGTCCCTGTCGTCGTCGCAGGTACGGATGGACCATCTTGCCGACGATCGGGCCGGGTCGAACGATCGCCACCTCGATCACCAGATCGTAGAAGCAACGTGGCCGCAGCCTCGGCAGCATGCTCATCTGTGCGCGGCTCTCGATCTGGAACACGCCGACCGTGTCGGCCTTGCAGATCATGTCGTAGGTGGCTTCGTCTTCGGCCGGGATGTCCTGCATCTCGAAGACGTAGCCCTTGCGCGCGCCGATGAACTCCAGCGACTTGCGGATCGCGGTCAGCATTCCGAGCGCCAGGCAGTCGACCTTCAGCAGGCCGAGGGCGTCCAGGTCGTCCTTGTTCCATTGAATGACCGTGCGATCCGGCATCGATGCGTTCTCGATCGGCACCATGCGAGAGAGCAGTCCTTTCGTCAGCACGAAACCGCCGGTGTGCTGACTCAGGTGTCGCGGGAAACCCAGCAGTTGTTCTGTCAGGTGCAGCAGCTGCCGGACCTGCAGGTCGTCGAGCGACAGTCCGACTTCCTTGAGTCGTTCCTGCTTGACGTCGCGACCGTCCCACCATACGTGGCCCTTGGCGATCGCGTCGACCGTCTCGAGCGAGAAGCCCAGCGCCTTGCCGACATCGCGGATCGCGCTCTTGGGGCGGTAGCTGGTGACGACGCCGGTGATCCCGGCCCGCTCGCGTCCGTATTTCTCGTAGAGGTACTGCAGCACCTCCTCGCGCCGCTCGTGCTCGAAATCGATGTCGATGTCGGGTGGTTCGTTGCGTTCCTTCGAGATAAAGCGCTCGAACAGCACGCTCATGCGTGCCGGGTCGACCTCCGTGACGCCGATGCAGTAGCACACCACGCTGTTGGCGGCGCTGCCGCGGCCCTGGCAGAGTATGTGGCGTGATCGCGCGAAGGCGACGATGTCGGCCACGGTCAGAAAGTAGTGTTCGTACTTCAGGTCAGCGATCAGGTCGAGCTCGTGCTCGATTTGCGTCTGCACCTTGGCAGGCATGCCTTTCGGCCAGCGCCGGCCCGCGCCCTCGTAGGTGATCTTGCGCAGATGAGAGGATGCAGTCTCGCCCTTGGGGATAACTTCATCGGGGTATTGGTAGCGCAGTTCGTCGAGACTGAAAACGCAGCGCGATGCGACGTTCAAGGTTTCGGCCAGCAGGTCCTCGGGATACGTCTGCGCAAGACGAAGGCGGGTCCGAAGATGCCGCTCTGCGTTCGGCTGCAAGTCGAGTCCGCATTCCGTCAAAGGCTTGCCGACCCTCGTGGCGGTCAGGACGTCCTGCAATGCCTTGCGCGAGCGCACGTGGAAGTGCACGTCGCCGGCCGCGACCAGCGGGATCGCGCTCTTCGCGCTGACTTCGCGCAGCCGGTGCAGCCACATTTCGTCGCTCAGGATGCGCAGCATGTCAACACCGAACCAGCAGCGTCCGATGAAGTGGTCGAGCAGCCATCGGGCGACGCCGTCGAGCTGCGCCGGCTCCACCATCCGTTTGGGTGAGGCGAGCACGACGCAGTCGGCGAGTTCCTCGCCGTTGATGTTCGAGATGTCGAGGTGGTAGGTGCCCTTCGGTGCGGAGCGTCGCAGTTTCGTGATGAATTGAGACAGGTTGCCGTAGCCGTGCAGGTTGCAGGCCAGCACGGTCAGATCGAACGGTGTCGTCTCTGTCGACGACCCTGAGCCCCAATCGACGGCGAACTGGGCGCCGACCAGCAATTTGAGTCCCGTCTTCTTGGCCTCGACGTGCGCCCGGACAATGCCACTCAGCGAGCACTCGTCGGCGATTGCCAGCGCGCTGTAGCCGAGCTGCTGGGCGCGCTCGACCAGTTCTTCCGGTTGGCTGGCGCCGCGCAGAAAACTGAAGTTACTGACGCAACGCAGTTCGGCGTAGTCGGGGATCATGGTCATGGCGGGGTGGCAACGACGTCAGGCGAACACGCCGTGGAGAAACCACTGCGTGTCGTCCTTCGCCAGCCGCGTCTGGAACACCCAGAGGATGCCGGCGTGCTCGCTGAGCGCGACCCAGTAGTCGCGGGCGACGTACCGTGTCGTTTGCTCGCCGTCCTCGGTCGTGCGATCCCACCAGCCGCCTTCGATCCGGTGGGGGCCGGCGAGCAGTTGCAGCAGGCCTTGGTACAGCGGTCGGTCGCCTCGCACCGCCAGCCGAAGCGGTACGTCGAACACGAAGGTCGGCTGGGGGATGTCCACCGACCGATTGAGCTTGCGTGGGCGCGCGTGGGGTGCCGGCTGCCAGTGCGTCATCCACTCGATGCGATCGTCCTCCACGATGACAGGACGCAGCACGCGTTCGGGTCCGAGGCGCGCGGCGATTCGTTCGAGCACCAGGGCCAGGCTCTCGCCGGCTTGCTGCGGTTCGGGAAACAGTGTCGTGCTCTGCTCTTCCAGCGACTGGACGTCGACGGCGATCAGTTCGAGGTCGCCGACCGGCGCACGCAGCTCGACCTTGGAAAGGTGCTCAGCGAGCAGCCGGGTGAGGTGCTCGATGTCGCGCGTCGGTTGTGCCGTGCGAACCATCATCTCGCCGCTCTCGCCCGCCGACTTGGCGCGCATCGCGTCATGCCACCAGCGCAGCGTGAAGGCGGTGACTCCGCAGTGCCGCGCCGCGAGCCATCCCGACATCTGCAGCATCAACCGCCGCGCGCCGAAGAGCATCGCCGGCGCAAGTTCCACCCTGGCCATCAATTCGACCTTCGCGCTGAAGGCGTCCGGAAGTTCGATCCATCGATGAGCCTCCGGTCGCAGGCCGTAGGCTTGGTCGAGGGCGCTCAGCAATTCGGCATCGAACCGTCGGCTGAGGCCGCCGCGTGGCAGCTTGCGGACGTCGCCCAAGGTCCGGCATCCGAGTCGAACCAGCGTCGCGTGGTGCACCGCCACTGCGCTCAGCGTCTCGGTCGGCAGCGCGTCGAGCAGTTGCTCGACGGGCTTCGCAAAGCCGTTGGACTTGCCTGCCCTGGCGAGGGCAACCGCAGCGAGGCTGGTCGGCGCCCAACTCAGTTGGCTCACGCCAAGGTCTCCGACTTCTTCACGCACGCGCTCGACAAGCTTGCGTTTGCCGCCGAACAGGCGAACGCTGGCTTCGAGCTCCATCACGACGGCGGGCAGCTCCGATGCAGGTTCGATGACAGCGACGCGAGGTGTGAACTGAAGGCACCAGGTCGCGAGTCCCGAGACCGCGTCAGTGCGCCGTGACTCGTCGGACGGCAGGTTCGCGGGGAGCAGGGCTGCCCACAACATGAGGATGCTCGTCGCGCTGTTTGCGCGATGCGATCAGGACGCTCGGTGTCTTGAGCCGCGGCGTGATGATGGATTCCAGGCCGCCGGGCACCGAGCGCAACGTGATGAGTCCTTCGTGGGTCGGTCCCTTGCGCTTCAGCACGTGGACGTGCAGTTCCCAGTCGACACCGAAGGTGAGTTCGACGCGGAGCGGGGCTGCCGATGGCTCGTGTTGCGCAGCCGCTGGACGGCACAGGAAAGCCGGCCCCTCGCAGCCGTGGGCGCAAACCTGAAGGCGGCGTATCTGCTCTTGCCGGGCTTGCGGCAACCACGCCACCAGAAGGCCGGCCGCATTGGTCTTGATCAACTGTTCGGTGACCCACAGCCTTTCGGCAGGTGCCTCCGCCTGGATCCAGACGAGTTGGCGCTCATCGAGACCCGCGTATTTGAGACCAGGCAGGTGAGGGGACTTCGGCGGACCGACGACCACGACGTTGCCTCCGCTCGCGACAACTCGTCGCATCGCGGGCGCGAGCAGCCGCCATTCCGCGACGG
>JANLUW010000079.1:0-4861 GCA_031363645.1 Rhizobacter sp.
GCACAAGCTGTTCGGCTGGGCCGCGCAAGACGGCATCCGCGGCTGGGTGGCGGGGCTGAATTTTTGGGCCGCGCTGTTCATGATCGTGCTGGTGGCCGACCTGGTGCAGTACGCCACGCACCGCGCTTACCACGAGGTGCCGCTGCTGTGGCGCCTGCATGCGGTGCACCACAGCGTCAAGAGCATGGACTGGCTGGCTGGCTCGCGCCAGCACATCCTGGAACTGATCATCACCCGCACGCTGGTGCTCGCGCCGATCTACGTGCTCGGGTTCAGCAAGGAAGTGATCGACGCCTACATCATCATCGTCGGCTTCCAGGCGGTGTTCAACCACGCCAACGTAAGCGTGCGGCTCGGGCCGCTGCGCTATGTGATCGTGACGCCCAACTTTCATCACTGGCACCACTCGCAGGACGATGTCGCGATCGACAAGAACTACGCCGCGCATTTCGCGTTCATCGACTACGCGTTCGGCACCGCGGTGAGGTCGGATCGTGAATGGCCCGAGCACTACGGCGTCGTCGGCGACTACGTGCCGAACGGGTTCTTCAAGCAGTTGGCGTTTCCGTTCGTGTGGCGGTCCTGATTCCAGGCACGCACTTCGACGCGGTCGTCGTCGGTGCCGGCGCGGCCGGCCTGCATTGCGCCGGCATCGCCGGCCAGCGCGATTTGCGCGTTCTGCTGGTCGACCACGCCGAGAAGGTCGCCGAAAAAATCCGCATCTCGGGCGGCGGGCGCTGCAACTTCACGAACCGCGACACGACGCCCGCGAATTTTCTTTCGGCCAACCCGCACTTTTGCCGCTCGGCGCTGGCGCGCTATACGCCCGCCGATTTCATCGCGCTGGTGCAGCGCCACCGCATCGCGTGGCACGAGAAGCACAAAGGCCAACTGTTCTGCGACGAGCGCAGCGACGACATCATTGCGATGCTGCTGCGCGAATGCGAGAAAGGAGGCGTGACCCGTTGGCAGCCGTGCGGCGTGCAGGTGGTGCGGCAGTCGGCCGGTGGCTTCGAGCTCGACACCGATCGCGGCACGGTAAGCGCGAAGCAGCTCGTGATCGCGACTGGCGGCCTGTCGATCCCTAAGATCGGCGCGACCGATTTCGGCTACCGCATCGCGCGCCAGTTCGGGCATGCCATCGTCGAGACCCGCCCTGCCCTCGTGCCGCTGACGTTCGATCCGGTGAGCTGGGCGCCGTTCGCGGCGTTGTCGGGCCTGTCGCTCGAAGCCTCGATCGAGACCGGCGACGGCAAGGCGCGCGCCGCTTTCCTCGAAGACCTGCTGTTCACGCACCGGGGCTTGAGCGGCCCGGCGGTGTTGCAGATTTCGAGCTACTGGCACGCGGGCATGCCGATCCGGCTCGACCTCGCGCCGGGTCGTGATCTGAGCGCGGAGTTGCTCGAAGCCAAGCAATCGTCGCGCCGCAAACTCGCGAACGAACTCACCGAGCTGATTCCGAAGCGCCTCGCCGACGCGTGGCTTGCACCCACGCCTGATCTGGCTGACCGCACGCTGCCCGAGCAACGCGACCGCGACCTAGCGCAACTCGCAACACGGCTGCAGCGCTGGGAACTCAAGCCGCAGGCGACCGAGGGTTACCGCAAGGCCGAGGTCACCGCTGGCGGCGTCGACACGACGGAGCTGAGTTCACAGACGATGGCGAGCCGGCGCGTGCCCGGCCTGCACTTCATCGGCGAAGTCGTCGACGTGACCGGCTGGCTCGGAGGCTACAACTTCCAGTGGGCATGGGCGAGTGCGGCGGCCTGCGCGACCGCCCTTGCTACAGCCTGATTGCCGCCGCACAGGCGCACACGGCAGCAGCCGAGATTCGCGAATTGCAGCTCGCAAAACCGCGGGCTATACTCGATGTTCTTTGCTAGCAAAAACCAGCGCTGCGATCGACGAACCCCAAAAGCCGGACACCAGTGAACTGGGATTCCCGCCGACCCACACAAGGCCCGTCGACGCCGCGCGCATTAAATTTCAGGATCAACCTTTTACATGACTACGATTCGCGTCAAGGAAAACGAGCCATTCGACGTGGCGCTGCGCCGCTTCAAGCGCACCATCGAGAAACTCGGCTTGCTGACTGACCTGCGTGCCCGTGAGTTCTACGAAAAGCCCACCGCCGAGCGCAAGCGCAAGAAGGCCGCTGCCGTGAAGCGCCACTTCAAGCGCGTTCGCAGCATGCAGCTGCCAAAAAAGCTGTTCTAAATTCGTTGAATCCGCTGCGCCCACGGCGTGGCTACCGCGCCGACAAAATTGCCCGCCCGCCACGGGCTTTTTTTTCGGCGCTTCGCGTTCCTTGATGCACGCCGGCACATGGCCCGGGACGATCGTCTCATTGCGTCGTCAGTGCGTCGCCAATGCGAGTTCGCCCTCGGGCAATGCCTGCTCACGCCTGCCGTAGCGCTGCCAGATCTTCGAGTGATGGCGCGGGTCGATGTTGACGCGAGTCAACTCTCCGGCCACGTGTGGCAGCGCGAGCAAGCGAGGGTCCATCACCCGGAACCACAACGCCGGCACATAGGCGAGCGGGAACATGCCGAAGTAGCCGCTCGGCAGTCGCGGCACGTCCTCGAAGTGGCGCAACGACTGGTAGCGCCGCGAAGGATGGGCATGGTGGTCGGAGTGGCGCTGCAGATGGAACAGCGCCAGGTTCGTGACCAAGTGGTTGGTGTTCCAGGAATGATGCGGCCGTGGCACCTCGTATTTGCCGCTGGGCAGCTTGTCGCGCAGCAGGCCGTAGTGCTCGACGTAATTGGCCGAGGTCAGCTGCCACCACGCCACTGCGTTGTGGATCGCGAGAAACGGCAACATCACCCACCCGAAGGCGATGATCAAGCCGAGTTGCAGCAGTGCGGTGATCGCATAGCTCTGCAACATCGTGTTGTGCGGGCTCCAGGCCGACCTGCCTTTGGCCACCAGACGCTCGCGCTCGAGCCGCCACGCGCGGCTGATGCCGCCCGGCAATTCGCGCATTGCGAAGCGGTATATGTTCTCGCCCATGCGCGCGCTGGCGTGGTCTTCGGGGGTCGAGACCCAGCGATGGTGGCCGCGGCCGTGTTCGACCGTAAAGTGACCATACGCCGGCACCGCGAGCACCAGCCGGGCCAGCCATTGCTCGATCGCCGTGTATTTGTGACCGAGCTCGTGACCGGTATTGATGCCCAGGCCTGAATCCGTTCCGGCTACGTAGGCCAACAGCACCACCGCCCACCACGCGAGCGAATGCGTTCCGACCCACCACGCACAGCCGATCAGCGCAACGAAATGAAGCGGCACAGTGGCCCACGTGAGCCAGCGGTAGTAGCGCTCAGCCTCGAGCTGCGGAACCACAGCCTCGGGCGGGTTGTTGCGGTCCTCGCCGAACAAGGCATCGAGCAGCGGCATCAGGCCGTAGCTGATCAGAAGTGGCAGGCCGAGCGCAATCTGGTAGCCGCTTGCAGCATGCACCGCGATGCCGACGAACGGCAACAGCGGGTAGACGACCGACAGCAACCACCCCCACTGCTTTCGATCCGCGTACTCGATTCGTTCGCCGGTCGGCTCGATGGCGCTGTAGCGCTTGGTCATGCTCGTGGCCTCCTTGAAGGAAATCAGTCTAGCGTTTCGCCGGCTCGATCCGTTCACTAGAATGTCGCCCGATCCATGCATCAACGCGCACGCCACGCTGCGTGCAACGACAGGAATGCCCATGACCCTCAAAGACCGGATCACCGACGACATGAAGACCGCCATGCGCGCGAAAGATGCGCCGCGCCTGCTGACGATCCGCGGCCTGCTCGCCGCCTGCAAGCAGCGCGAGGTCGACGAGCGCGTCGTGCTCGACGACGCGGCGGTGATCGCCATCGTCGACAAGCTCGTGAAGCAGCGCAAGGATTCGATCACCCAATTCACAGCCGGCAACCGACCCGATCTGGTCGCGATCGAAGCATCGGAGCTGAGTGTGCTCGAAGGCTATTTGCCGCAGCGCATGGATGCCGATGCGGTGGCTACCGAGGTCACAAGGATCGTCGCCGAGCTCGGCGCCGAGCTGGGTCGACAAGCGGGCCCCGCCGACATGGGCAAAGTCATGAGCGCGGTGAAAGCACGGCTGGCGGGCAAGGCCGACATGTCGCTGGTCTCGGCGGCCGTCAAAAAAGCGTTGGCCCAGTGAATGCGCCACCTATCCAGCGGTTGAGCGCGGACCTTGCCGTCGCGCCGCAACTCGATGCTGACGCGATGCGCTGGGCCGCACTGAACGGATTCAAAAGCATCGTCAACAACCGCCCCGACTTCGAGGGCGGACCGGATCAGCCGACCAGCGCTGCGGTCGAGGCCGCGGCGAAGGCCGCCGGCCTGCACTACGCCTGGTTGCCGGTGCTGCCCGCGGTGCAGACGCCGGACGAGATCGCGCGCTTCGCGCTGTTGCTCGCCGAACTGCCGAAGCCGGTGCTGGCGTTTTGCCGCACGGGCACACGCTCGGGCAAGCTCTACCGCGCGGCGACCGGCAGCTGACTCATAGCCCCGCGACCTTCATGCGGTCGAACAACACCGAGCCGATCGTCTTGCCGCCCATCGTGTAAGCATCGGCGCCGACTGCTTGCAGCCCCAGGAACATCGAGCGCAGGTTGCCGGCGATCGTGATCTCATGAACCGGGTATTGCACCTCGCCGTTCTCGACCCAGAAGCCCGCGGCGCCGCGCGAATAGTCGCCGGTCACGTAGTTCACGCCCTGCCCCATCAGCTCGATCACGAACAGGCCACGGCCAAGCTTTTTCAGCATTGCCGGCAGGTCGTCACCGGGTCGGGTGAGTCGGCTCGTCAACGACAGGTTTTGAGAACCACCCGCGTGGCCGGTGGTGCGCATGCCGAG
>JANLUW010000094.1:0-1706 GCA_031363645.1 Rhizobacter sp.
ATTCGGGCGCAGGCACCGGGCGCTCGATGAGGTCACGCCCGTTGGTCAGGATGTCGCGCACATGCCGGTACTGGCCGGCGCCGAGTTCGAGCGCCAGCGCACAGGCCACCTCGACGCGCTGCGGGCCGTAGCGCTTGGCCAGGCTGAGCAAGCCCAGGCAGCTGCGGTAGCCATGCTCGGGATGGCGGAACCGCTGCAGCAACTGCGTGACGAAGCGGCCGGTGTTCACGCCGATGTCGCCGCCCCAATGGATCAGCCGCTCGGGCGTCCACTCCTTGTGCGCCCGGTGCGCAGCCGGCATGTGCTCGTCCAACGTCGTGAACCCGCCTCGGCGCGAGCTGCGGGCGTGGCACGCCACGCGCTCGCCGCGGTGCAGCACCTCCACCAGCGCGTCGGTGATGCGCGCCTCCAGCTTTAACCCTACCAGCGAGTGCGACACGCTGTAGCGGTGCCCTTCGACCTCGACGTGGTAATCGATGTGCACCGCGACCGTCTTGAAGGTCGCCCACTGCCAGCGCTGGGCGGGCAAGGCCGACAGCGTCGGCGCGTCCAGCGCGGCGAACAGGCTGGCGCGGCTGCCGTCGAGCTTCTGGAACCGGCGCTCGTTGAGTGACGGCAATAGCGCCGCAAGTGCAGCATCGGCAGCGTGCACATCCGCCAACACCGTGTGCCGCAACCTTGCCATCAGCCAGCGCTCGACGACCTGCACCGCCGACTCGGCGCTGGCCTTGTCCTTCGGAGAATACGGCCGCGCCGGCAGGATCGAGACGCCGTAGTGGCGCGCGAAGTCGTTCACCGTCTGGTTGAGCTTGGGCTCGTAGCGGCAGGCTTCGCTGACGAGTGCGCGCGGGTTGTCGGGCACGATCAGTTGCGGCACGCCGCCGTAGAAGCTCAGCGCCCGGGCCATCGAGCCGAGCCACGAGCGCATGCTCTGGTCGGCGGTTGCGCAGGCGAAGGTGTAGCTCGATGCGCCCATGGCGGCGACGAAGACTTGCGCGCGCGAACCGTCAGCCAACTCGAGGGTCGGGCCGGCGTAGTCGATGAAGAGCTTCTCGCCTGCGCGCCGCTGTTGGCGCATCGAGCGCTTGAGCGTCTTGGCGAAGGCCTTGTAGTGACCGCAGAACTGGGTGTAGGCCCAGGTCCGCTGGCCAACGTGTGCAGCGCGGTACTCGGCCCATAACAGCATCAGCGTCACGCCCTTGCGGCGCAGTTCGATGTGTACGCGGGCGTAGTCGGGTTCGACGGCGCGGCTGAGCGCCGCACCGCCGCCCATCAACCGGCGTTCGAGCGATGCCTCGTCGAGCTCGACCGTCGATACCAAGTCAAGACCGGCGGCACCGGCCAGGCTGAGGTACTTGGCGACGGCGCCCTTGGAGACCCCAAGGCTCTGCGCGATGCGGTCGTGGGAGAGGCCGCCCTGGTACTTGAGTCGAAGTATGTCCTTGATCATGCGTATGTCCATGCATTGCTGCGGCATCGGTCCCGGCCCTCAAAGGGCGCGAGGCTATGCCCAGCGGTTGGTTCATACGCAACGTCAGCACCAACCGTCGATCGGTCGGGCCCCGCTCAAGAAATCGATGCCGGCCCGTCGGTCACGTCACCGAAATGACCGGTCACGTTCCCGAAACCGTCGGTCACGCTCTTCCGAAATACGCAACTCGGCAGCCTCGGCGGGAAGCCTGTCGAGACGCTCACCCCTGGCGAGG
>JANLUW010000138.1:0-3611 GCA_031363645.1 Rhizobacter sp.
CCCAGGCTCGGCGCGGCGGCGCTGGTGGCCCCGGTGGTCGTTGCCGCCGCCAAGGTGTCAAGCAACGGCCGGCGCTCGAAGTGCCGCTGCGCCCGACGCCGGCGCAGGAAGGTGCTGAAACCTTGAGTGAGCGTCTTGTGCATGCTCGTTCAGCGCGTCAGCCGGCGATCGATCACTGCGATGGTCTCGTCGCTCTCGGTGTCGAGGTTGCCCGTTGGTTCGTCGGCCAGCAACAGCGCGCAGATCGATTGCGCGGGCGAAATGGAGTCAATTGCCATGCGACAGG
This sequence comes from Rhizobacter sp., assembly GCA_031363645.1. Taxonomy (GTDB): domain Bacteria; phylum Pseudomonadota; class Gammaproteobacteria; order Burkholderiales; family Burkholderiaceae_C; genus LMDS01. Next base: position 287 of record JANLUW010000138.1, read on the forward strand.
CGACGTACGGCACGACGCGTACGCTGGGCATCGAGCCGGGCGGCAGGCCCCTTTGCACACTGAAGGGTCGCAACGGAAAGTCCTGTTGCTGAAACGGTTCCATGCTCACCCGTTCACGCCCTCCTGGTCGGTGGCCGCAGCAGTGGCTTCGTGCAACAGCCATTTGCAGGTGTCACGGCGCACGAAGAGCGGGACGTAGGCCGCGACCTTGGCATCGGCAAAGCCGGCCGCGACCTGGCGTGCCACCTGAGCGACACGACGGCGCGGTATCAGGCGATGCAGGTCCTGCCAGATCTGATCGATCAGTTCATCACTCGCTTGATAAGTCATGCGTGCTCGGGCGCTGCCGGTACGAAGCGCCGGTGTGTTTGCCGCCATGCGTGCGCGACACGCTCCCAGTGTGTATCACTCGCACCCATCGATCCTGATCTGCGTCAACTCAAGGGGCGGCGACAGCCTTATGTTGTCGCGATACGCGACTGACCCATTTACGCAACTCGCTGAACCACAACACCCCACTGGCCATCGCCACGCAGACCAGCCATTGGTCGGGTGCCAACGGCGCGGTGCCGAACGCCAGATTGAGAAAACCGAGGTGAACGACGGCCACCTGCAGCAACCCTGACGCCGCGATTGCCACCCAGAGCCAGCGGTTGGCGAACAATCGCACGAATGCGCTCGCTGTGTCCGAGCGCGCATTCAGGCAATTGAACAGGCTTGCAAACACCAGCACGGTGAAGCCGGCGGTGCGTGCCGTGGCGAGATCGCCCGCGTCGGTGTCGTTGACCGCGATCAACCCGCCGGGCAGATAGATGTCGATGGTGAGCAGCGACACCATCGCGGTCACGAGGCCGATCTCGACCACATTGCGCCACATCCGCATGTCGATCAGGCGCTCGTTCAAGCGCCGAGGCCCGCGCGTCATCAAGTCTTCAACGGGCGGGTCGACGCCGAGCGCCAGCGCAGGCCCCAAGTCGGTGACGAGGTTGATCCACAGCAACTGCGTGGCCAGCATCGGTAATACCACCGTATCAGCGGCGCCGACAGCGCTGCCTTTCAGGCCGATCACCCCGGCGCCCACCACACCCAGGAACACTGTCAGCACCTCGCCCATGTTGGACGACAGCAGGTAACGCAGGAACTTGCGGATGTTGTCGTATACGCCGCGGCCCTCACGCACGGCTTCGACGATAGTGGCGAAGTTGTCGTCGGCCAGGATCATCCGGGCCGCCTCTTTCGTGACCTCGGTGCCGGTCACGCCCATCGCGATACCGATGTCGGCGGTCTTCAGCGCCGGTGCGTCGTTGACACCGTCGCCGGTCATCGCGACGACATGGCCGTCAGCCTGTAGCGCGCCGACGATGCGCAGCTTCTGCGCAGGCGCCACACGGGCGAAGACCGAGGTCTTGCGCACCGCTTGCTCTAGCCCGGCGTCGTCGAGCGCTTCGAGATCGGCGCCGGTCAGAGCGGCGGTACGCACGTCGGCACCCGGATCGAGGATGCCCAGGTCAGCAGCAATGCGCGCCGCCGTGCGCGGATGATCCCCGGTGATCATGATGAACCGGATGCCGGCCCGACGGGCTTCGCGAATCGCCACCGCCGCCTCGTCCCGCGGCGGGTCGATCATGCCGACGAGGCCGACAAAAACCAGGTTTCGCTCCAGTGACTCGGCGCGATCTGGCGACACCTCCCGGCTTTCGCCCGGATTCAGCGGTCGATACGCCACGCCCAGCGTCCGCAGCGCCGCGTCGGCCAGCGTGTCGACTTCGGCCAGCATGCGCGCACGCAGCACATCGTCGAGTTCGACCACGTTCATGCCGACCCGCGCGCGGTTGCAGTGGTCGAGCAGTACGCCCGGCGCCCCTTTGGTGATCACTACGACCGTATCGTCGCGTTCACGATCGACCTCGATCGTCGACATCATCTTGCGCTCAGTCGTGAATGGGATTTCGCCGATGCGCTCAAAGCGCCGCCGGCGGCGTTCAGCGGTGCCCAGCTTGTGTTCGGCCACCAGGAAGGCCGCTTCGGTGGGGTCGCCGTGAATCTCCCATGCGCCGCTTTCGCCTTGCCGCAGTTGCGCGTCGCCGGCCAAGCTGCCGCCGCCGAGCATCACGATCTGTTCGTCACGCAGCGCGCCGGCTGCCAGCTCGGCGCCCTCGAACTCGACCCGGCCTTCGGGTGCATAGCCGACCCCGGTCACGCGGGTGGTGCCCGAGACGGTGACGATGCGCTCGATCGTCATTTCAGCTCGGGTCAAGGTGCCGGTTTTGTCGGAGGCGATGACCGAAGCGGAACCGAGCGTTTCCACCGACGACAGTTTCTTCACGACAGCGTGATGCCGGGCCATCCGCTGCACACCCAGTGCCAGCACCACCGACAGAATCGCCGGTAGCCCCTCGGGCACTGCCGCGACCGCGAGCGACACGCCGAGCAGCAGCACCGGGACGACATCGGCGACGCCCCGAATATCGGACATCAGCAGGATCGTGGCCACCACGACGACGGCGATAACGACGACCGCGATGCCCAACATCCGCCCGACGCGCGTCACCTCCTGTTGCAGCGGTGTCGGCTGCTCCACGGTGGCGTCGAGCAGGTGAGCGATGCGGCCCATCTCGGTCTGCATGCCCGTGGCCGTGATCACCGCCCGACCCGTGCCCTGCGCCACCGCAGTGCCCTTGTAGACCATGTTCGCGCGGTCGCCCAGCGCGGCAGGCGCGGCCAGGGCGGCAGCGTCCTTGAGCACGACTTCGCTCTCACCGGTCAGGGCAGCCTCCTGTATGCGCAGCGACGCAGCCTGAACCAGCCGGGCATCCGCACCCACGGCATCGCCCTCGCCGAGCAAGAGCACATCGCCACGCACGAGTTCGGCGCTGGGCACGCGCGCCCGTTGCCCGCCGCGCAGCACCGCCGAGCTTGCGGCGGTCATGCGCGCGAGCGCCGCCACGGCGTTCTCGGCCTTGACTTCCTGCGCATGGCCCAGCGCCGCATTCAGCAGCACGACGACCGCGATGACGACCGCGTCCACTGGCCAGCCGGGCCGGCCTTCGACCGCCCAGGCCACGAGCGCGATGGCAATCGCGGCCAGCAACAAGACAACGAGCGGGTCTTGAAACTGTGCCAGCGCGCGCCGCCAGGCGGGAACCCGCACTACTGCGCGAAGCTCGTTCGGACCGTCTTGCGCCAGCCGCCGCGAGGCCTCTTGCGGTGTCAGCCCCTGGTCGAGGTCGGTTTGCAGCGCGGCGGCCATGTCGCCGGCCTCCCGGACGGACGGGTCATCGCGCTCGCCTGCCTTCGCCACGCGTGTACCGGTACCAGACGGCGG
>JANLUW010000212.1:0-4764 GCA_031363645.1 Rhizobacter sp.
CACATACGGCTGACCGGCGGTGTACTCGACCTTGAACGGCTCGTAGTCCATGCAGACGTGGTTCGTCGGCACGTAGAAGAGCTTGGTCTCCGGGTCGTACGATGCAGGCTGCTGGTCCTTGCTGCCGAGCGCAGCAGGGCATATGCCCTTGCTGTTCACGTCAGGACCGGCTTGTGCGGTGGAGTACTTCGAAACCACTTGCGGCCGGCCGGTTTTCATGTCGACGTGGGTGGCCCAGTTGACCTTCGGATCGTACTTTTCGGCGACAAGCAGCGCGCCGGTCACGCGGTCGAGCGTGTAGCCGAAGCCGTTGCGGTCGAAGTGCACGAGCGCCTTGGTCGGCTTGCCCTTCACATCGATGTCGGCCAGGATCATCTCGTTGATGCCGTCGAAATCCCACTCGTCGAACGGCGTCATTTGATAGACCCATTTCGCCATGCCGGTGTCAACGTCACGCGCGAAGATCGTCATCGACCATTTGTTGTCGCCCGGACGCTGCGACGGGTTCCAGGTCGACGGGTTGCCGGTGCCGTAGTACACCGCGTTGGTCGCCTTGTCGTAGCTGAACCAGCCCCAAGTGGTGCCGCCGCCGGTCTTCCATTGGTCGCCCTTCCAGGTCTTGAGCGACGAATCTTTGCCGACGGGCGCCATCGCACCGTTGGTCCAGGTCATGGTCTTCTCGGGGTCGATCAGCATCTCGGCATCGGGGCCGACGCTGTAACCCTTCCAGACCGGCTTGCCGGTGTTGATGACGTAGGCCGCCAAGAAGCCGCGCACGCCCCATTCGCCGCCGCTGATGCCAGTGATGACCTTGTCTTTGAAGACGTGCGGTGCGTTGGTATTCACGGCGCCGAGCTTCGGGTCACCGTTTTTGACGCTCCAGATCACCTTGCCCGTCTTGGCGTCGAGCGCGAGCAGCATGCTGTCGGCCTGCTGCAGAAAAATTTTGCCCTCGGCGTAGGCCAGGCCGCGGTTTACGGTGTCGCAGCACATTTGCGGGATCACGGCCGGGTCTTGCTTCGGCTCGTACTTCCACAGGATCTTCTGGGTGTCGAGATCGATCGCGAAGACCTTGTTCGGAAACGGCGAGTGCAAATACATCTTGCCGTCGATCACCAGCGGCGAGCCTTCATGGCCTCGCAGCACACCGGTCGAGAAGGTCCACGCGACCTGCATCTTGGCGACGTTGGTGGTGTTGATCTGGTTCAGCTTGGTGTAGCGCTGGTTGAACATGTCACCCGCTTGCATCGCCCAATTCTTTGAGTTGGCGATGTTTTTTTCGACGTCCGGATTGGCGAATGCCAGCACCGGGACCGCGAGCAGCGCTGCTGCCACGAAGCGCCATGGGCGCCCGAGTTGTTGCCCCGAAATTTGCATTGAAGTCTCCATAATTTGAAATGACCACAGCCCCTCAACTTGAACCGCTGAGAGGACGACGGCCGCGCCAATTCGCTGGTGCCGGCATGCCCGCAATTGCAAGTTGCGAGCCTGTTCGCAGGCGGTATCGGCATGCCGTTCGACAACACCGATTCACTTGCGATTCGTCCTCTTTTTTACGCCAAAAACTCTAAGGAAAAACCCGATCGTTTCTGCCGGTCGATGAAATTGCGATGCGTCTTTTGACATGCATCCGAGCGCCGCATTAGGGTCAGTCCGGATATGGTAACCAAGTGTCAATTCGCAGCCGAGAGCCAGCGCAACCGCTGCGCCAAAACTGTGGCGATCGGTTTTGGCACACAGTGTTTCAGTGTCGCGTCACGCGGCACCGAACATTGGTCCACGCTCGCGATGCGGCCAGCCTGCCGATGAGGTGAAGCACCGAGGCCCGATCGCCATTGCCGGCCTCACACTGCATCGCGACGATCACTTCCCGAGCCGCGAGTCGGCCCCAATCGATGTCAAAGACTCGCTTTCCGATGGGCCACGAGCCCACGCTGCATGCGCGCCCCAGATGGCAGCTGCTCGCAGCGGCATGGGCCGCGTGTGCGGCGGCCGCCCACAGCGCAGAGCCGGCGACCGCCGCGCCCGACATCAAGTTGCCAGACGTCGAAATCATCACCACCACGCCGCTGCCCGGTTCGGGCGTTTCGCTGAGCAAATTGCCGGCGAACGCGCAGGTCTTCACCGGCCGCGAGCTGCGCGAGCAACGCGCCGGCAACCTGACCGAGTTTCTCGAGCAAAACGCCACCGGCATCACCGTCAACGCGGCGCAGGGCAACCCGTTCCAGCCCGACATCAACTTCCGCGGCTTCACCGCCTCGCCGCTGCTCGGCACGCCGCAGGCGATCTCGGTCTTCTTCGACGGCGTGCGCGTCAACGAGCCCTTCGGTGACGCCGTCAACTGGGACCTGCTGCCACAGTCCGCAATCGCCGGCATCCAGCTGATTCCCGGCTCGAACCCGGCCTTCGGCTTGAACACGCTGGGCGGCGCCATCGCGCTGTTCAGCAAGCGCGGCGCGACCGAATACCCGGACGCTCCCGGTGGCACGGTCGCGCTCTCGGGCGGCTCGTTCGGGCGCCGCACGGTCACGGTCGATGCCGGCGGCAAGCAAGGCGCCTGGGACTGGTTCGTCAACGGCAACGACGCGCGCGACCACGGCTGGGCCGAACACAACGCGAGCCGCGTGCGGCAGCTGTTCGCGAAGGCCGGCTGGCAAGACGAGCGCAGCGATGTCGAGCTCAGCGTCAGCGGCGCCGACAACCGCCTGGCCGCGACGCAAACATTGCCGCTCAGCTTCACCGACATCCGCGAGGCCTACACCTACCCTGACCAGAACATCAACCGCGCTGCGCTTGTCTCGCTCAAGGCGAGCCACGCGCTCTCGACCGCGCTGCTGCTCAGCGGCAACGCCTACTGGCGCGACTACACCAACCGCAGCGTGAGCAGCAACGTCAACGCCGATTTCGGGCCGAGCAATCCGGTGCAGGCGTTCAACGATGCGTCGACCATCGCGCAGCGCAGCCACGGCCTCGGCGTGCAGCTGACCGACTCGGCGCCGATCGCAGGCCACGCGAACAAGCTGGTGATCGGCGCGAGCCTCGACGCCGGCCGCGCGCGTTTCACCCGCGCATCGCAAACCGCGGCCTTCGGCGCCGACCGCGGCGTTACCGCCACTGGTGATTTCGAGACCGAGACCGACGCCGGCTCGACCACCCGCCACCTCGGCGCCTTCGTCTCCGATTCGTTCGACCTCGACGAGCGCTGGACGCTGACGCTGGCCGGTCGTTTCAACCGCGCCGACGTTCGCATCGAAGACCGCAGCGGCACCGCGCCCGAGCTCGAGGGCGCGCACCGCTTCACGCGCTTGAACCCTGCCATCGGCCTGAACTTCAACCCGAGCCGGGCGCTGTCGCTGTACGCCGGCTACAACGAAGGCATGCGCGCGCCGACCGCGATCGAACTCACCTGCGCCGACCCGAACGCACCGTGCAAGCTGCCGAACAGTTTTTTGGCCGACCCACCGCTGAAGAAGATCGTCTCCAAGACCTTCGAAGTCGGCGGCCGCGGCAAACTCAGTGACACGACGACCTGGAGCCTGGCGCTGTTTCGCACCGACCTGCACGACGACCTGCAATTCGTCAGCAGCAACGGCGTGGCGTTGAACGCAGGCTACTTTCAGAACGTCGGCACGACGCGCCGCCAGGGTTTCGAGGCCGGCGCCAGCACCCGCCTCGGCCCGGCCACGCTGACGCTGCGCTACAACTTCATCGATGCAAGCTACCGCACCGGCTTCGTCGAGAACAGCCCGAGCAACTCGACCGCCGATGCGAACGGCGCCATCACGGTGAAGCGCGGCGACCGCTTCCCGTCGATTCCGCGCCATGCGCTCAAGGTGCGCGGCGAGCTGAACCTGACGGCGCCGTGGCGCATCGCGGCCAACCTGCAAATCGCCAGCCAGCAGTACGCGCGCGGTGACGAAAACAACCTCGACGCGAACGGCCGCGTGCCGGGCTATGCGCTGCTCAACATCGACACGCGGTACCAGATCACCGCGAAGCTGCAGCTCTTCGCGCGCGTCGACAACGTCTTCAACCGCCGCTACGCCAACTTCGGCGTGCTCGGCCACAACGTGTTCACCGGCGCTGGGCAAGGCTTCGACCCGGCGAACGCGCGCGCCGAGCAGTTCCGCGGCAACGGCACGCCGCGCGGGGCGTGGGCAGGCGTCCAGTACGCGTTTGACTGATGAAAGGTTTGGCATGGATCGCAACGACGCACTGCTGAGCGACTGGCGCCAACGTGCGCTCGCCATCGAAGCCGAGGTGGGCCGCGCCGTGATCGGCCAGGCGCGCGTCATCCGGCTCGTCAACACGGCGGTGTTCGCGCGCGGCCATGTGCTGCTGCAAGGCGATGTCGGCGTCGGCAAGACGACCTTGCTGCGCGCGTTCGCGCAGGTGCTGGGCGGTGACTTCGCGCGCACCGAGGGCACGATCGACCTGATGCCGAACGACCTGATCTACTACACCTACATCAGCGCCGAAGGCCGGCCCGCGGTCGACCCCGGCCCGCTGATCCGGCATGGCGAGAGCCTCGCGATCTTCTTCTTCAACGAAATAAACCGCGCGCGCCCGCAGGTGCATTCGCTGCTGCTGCGCGTGATGGCCGAGCGCAGCGTTTCGGCCTTTAACCGCGAGCACCGGTTTCCGCACCTGCTGGTATTCGCCGACCGCAACCGGGTCGAGCGCGAAGAGACGTTCGAGATCTCGTCGGCCGCGCGCGACCGCTTCATGATGGAGGTGACGATCGACGCGCCCACGACCGACGCT
>JANLUW010000220.1:0-2245 GCA_031363645.1 Rhizobacter sp.
GCTCGCATCGGCGTGGCCAACCACGAGGCGATCGCCGCGGCGAAAGGCGGCATCGAGGCGCTCGCGCGCAGCGCCGCCGCGACCTACGCGCCGCTGCGGCTGCGAGTCAACGTGGTCGCGCCCGGCATGACCGAAACGCCCTTGACAGCCAACATGCTCAAGCTCGACGCGATGCGCGAAGGCGCCGGCAAGCAGTACCCGCTCGGCGGCGTGCAAACCGCTGCGCAAGTGGCCGACACGATCGCCTGGCTGCTGTCCGACGCCGCCTCGCGCATTACAGGGCAGGTGATCGCAGTCGACGGTGGCTTCACCACCGTGCGGCCTCTGGTCAAATAACCGCTGCCGCCCTGCCCTCGCGAGGAAATCCATGACGAAAGCCCCGCACCTCGAATCCATCAGTCGCCGCAGCCTGCTGGGTGCGCTCACGTTGCCCTGGCTGGTCGGCGGCTGCAGCACGCCGCTGCCGCTGATCCCAATACCCCCGGGCGAAGCCGATGCCACCGCGCGCCTTCGCGATAGCGCGCAAGCGCACGGCCTCGATGCGTACAGCACGATCACCGACATCAACGTCAGCTACAGCGGCGAGTGGCGACCGCTGGTGAACCGCATTCAGCCCGAGGTCGTCAACGCGGGATTTCGCGGCAGCTCGCAGGAACGGCTGATGCCGCGCGCCGGCATCGTGGCGCAGGCCTACACCGGGCCGATGGGTCGCAAGCAAGTGGTGTGGCGGCGGGGTGGCCGCGACGGCCGAGCCGATGACTTGGGCGACGTGGCGGTCTGGTTTAACGGCGAGCGCAGCACCGACACCGCCGCGCAAAACGCTGCGGCCTTGGTGGCAGAAGGCTACGGCCTGTTTTTGCTCGGCCCGCTGTGGGTCGCCGACCGCGGCTTGCGCATGCGCATGGCGGGCACCGAGCGCGTCGACGGCCGCACCTGCGATGTGGTCGAGGTGTGGATGTCGCCCGGCCTCGGCCGCATCGCGACCGACCGCGTCGCGCTTTGCATCGACCGAACCGACGGCCTCGTGCACCGCGTGCGCTTCACGCTCGAAGGCTTCGCCGGCACGCAAGGCGCCGTCGCCGAGGTCGACACCTTCGACCACGAACGCCGCTTCGGTGTGGTCTGGCCGATGCGGTCGTACGAGCGCATCGTCTACCCGATCGCGCTGCCCGCGCACGACTGGCGCATCACCGGGCTGGACGTGAATCGGGGTTATGAAGAGAGCGCAGTGCGCGGGCCCGCGTTTTCAGGCGTTGCAGTGGCGGCGGCGAAATCCTTTTGAACAACCCGACCTGGACGCGTCGTCGCAGTGCCCGCATTTCGCGACGACTCGCAACTGGTCAATCGTCAATCCGCAAAACACGGCCGGCGCGCTTGAGTTCATGGTTTTCGTGACTCCAGCGTCATCGTCCTCAAACAAAAACTTTGCGTCAGGTACCACTCGCTCAGCACTTGGCACGGCTCACGGAACGCTTAAGTGTGTCAACGAGTGCGGTTGTCGCCATGATTTTTTAGGTCCATGAAAGCGGGATCGCAAGCGTCGTCATGGAATCAGCGGAGAGGCGAGCAAGCAAGCGAGCGAGCGAATTGACACACGAACATCGCTCAAGCTGCCCCAACTCCCCGCAACGCCACCGCCTGCACGTTCGCCACCGTCTGCTCGAAGAACACCGGGTCGGCCAATGTCTTGCCGGTCAGCGCCTGTACCTGCACCGCGAAATCGGCGTAGTGCTGGGTCGTGGCCCAGAGCATGAATATCAGGTGCGCGGGGTCGACTCTGGCCAGCCGCCCGCTGTCGATCCAGCCCTGAATCACGGCCGATTTGTGTTCGACGATGCGGCGTAACTCGCCATCGAGTTCGCCGCGCAAAAGCGGTGCGCCCTGGATCATCTCGAGGCAGAACAAGCGCGACGCATCGGGGCTGTCGCGCGAGACCACGAGCTTCCTGCGGATGTAGTCGGCGATCGCCTGCTGCGGGTCTTGCTCGGCGCTGAATTCGCGCAGCGGTGCGAGCCACACTTCGAGCAACTCGCGCAACACGCAGACGTACAACTCTTCCTTGTTTGCGAAGTAGTACAGCAGGTTGCTTTTCGACACGCCCGCTCGCGCCGCGATCTGATCGACGCTGGTGCCGTGCAGCCCGAATCGAGAGAACAGGCCGAGCGCGGCGGCGAGCACGACGGTGCGCTTGTTCTGGACCGGAGCGGCGGCTTTCGCACTGCTCTTCTTGGGCTTCGTCACGGCG
>JANLUW010000248.1:0-5973 GCA_031363645.1 Rhizobacter sp.
TTTTGCTGCTCCTCGACTTCCTTGCGCGCCTGCTCGCGCGTGGCGGCGCGTGTTCATCATCGCGATGGACGCTACCGAACGCCACGAAGCAGTCGATGCGCTGCACACCGCCAGCGAACGTGCCGCGTTGATCGCGCGCCACGCCGGAATCGGCACCTGGGAAACCGACGACCACGGCCGACCCGCGCTGTGGGACGCGCAGATGTGGCAACTGCGCGGTCTTGCGCCGAGGCCGGTCGCACTGAACCGCGAGGAACGGCTCGCGCTCGCGCACCCCGACGATCGCGCGCTGGTGCTCGATGCCAACCCCGAACTCGACCACAGCTCGCGTGCGACGGCCTGCGAGTTCCGCGTCCGGTGGCCCGACGGCAGCTACCGCTGGCTCGCCTCGCGCTCGGCCGCGCTGCAGGACATCGACGGCACGATGCACCGCCGCGTCGGCGTGAACTGGGACATCACCGAGACCCGCAACGCCGAACTCGCGCGCCAGCAGGCGCTGCTGACCGAGCGCGAAAGCCAGGCGAAGTCGCAGTTTCTGGCGCGCATGAGCCATGAGTTGCGCACGCCGTTGAACGCGATCCTCGGCTTCACGCAATTGCTGCAGTTCGATTTCGGGCAACGCGACGCGCAGGCGCAATTGGCCAAGTCGGAACACATCCGCACCGCTGGCAAGCACCTGCTGACGCTGATCGACGACACGCTCGACCTCTCCAGCCTGCAATCGGGCACGTTGCGGCTCGAACCAAGGGTGATGCAGATCGCGGTGGCGGTCGCTCAGGCGCTACCGCTGGCACACGGGCTCGCGGCCACCCACGGCGTGAGCTTGCACAGCGGTGCGCTCGCAGGCAGCGCGCACGCCGACCCGACCCGCCTGCGCCAAGTGCTGCTGAACCTGTTGACGAGCGCGATCAAATACAACCGGCGCGGCGGGCAGGTCGTGATCGAGGCGGCTGCATCGGCCAGCGCAACCGACGCAACCAGCGAGCGGGCAGGCGCAGAGTCGATGCGCCTGAGCGTGCGCGACACCGGCCGTGGCATGCGGCCCGATCAGCTCGCGCACCTGTTCGAGCCCTTCAATCGGCTCGGCATGGAGAGCGCAAGCGTCGAAGGTTCGGGCATCGGCCTGACGATCGCGCGCGCGCTGGTCGAGGGCATGGGCGGGCAGATCGTCGTCTCCAGCGAGCCCGGCGTGGGCACGCGGGTCGAGGTCACGCTGCCGGTGCGGCCGACACCTGCGCCGGTGCCGCTCGGCGTCGCCGACACCCGCCCGGCCGCGACGGCGCCCACACGCTCGGGCCAATTGCTCTACATCGAAGACAACAGCGTCAGCGTGCTGCTGGTCGAAGAGTTGGTGAAGAGCCTCTCCGGGTTGCGCATCGTCTCCGAAGCCACCGACGCGGGCGGCGTCGCGCGGGCTTGCTCGATGCGGCCCGACCTGATCCTGATCGACATGCAGTTGCCCGATTTCGACGGCTTCGAGGTGCTAAAACGCCTGCGTGCGCTGCCCGAGACCGCCGCGATCCGCTGCATCGCGCTCTCGGCCAACGCGATGCCCGACGACATCGAACGCGCGCTGGCCGCCGGCTTCGACGACTACTGGACCAAGCCGATCGCGTTCGAACCGTTCATCGCAGCGCTCGAACGGCTTTTCCCGGCCTCAGCCGCGGCTCACTGAGCCGGAGCACCTCAAGCCTCCTGCGGGACGAGCCCGCGCTGCTTGAGCATCGGCAGCACGATCGGCCCACGGCCGCGAAACGCGCGGTAAGCGGCCGAGGGTTCGATCGAGTTGCCGGTCGAGTAGATGAACTCGCGCAGGCGCCGTGCAACCGCCGGGTCGAACGGGCTGCCGGCTTCGACGAAAGCGTCGTAGCCATCGGCATCGAGCACCTCGGCCCACAGGTAGACGTAGTAGCCGGCCGCGTAGCTCGAGCCGGCGAACAGGTGCTGAAAGTGCGTCAGCCGGTGGTTCATGCCGGCGACCGCGGGCGCACCGATGCGCGCAAGCTCGGCACGCTCGAACTCGACCACGTCGGGCGCATCGGCGTCGGTCAGCGCGTGCGCGGCCATGTCGACGAGTGCCGAGGCGGTGTAGCGCACCGTCTCGTAGCCCTGGTTGAACAGGCGCGCCTCGTGCAGTTTCGCGATCAGCGCATCGGGGATCGGCGCGTCGGTGAGGTGGTGGCGCGCATGGCGCTTGAGCACCTCCGGCACGGTCAACCAATGCTCGAAAATCTGCGACGGCAGCTCGACGAAATCGCGCAGCACGCTGGTGCCCGAGACGCGCTCGTAGGTCACGTTCGAGAGCAGGCCGTGCAGGCCGTGGCCGAACTCGTGAAACAGCGTGGTCGCGTCGTCGAAGCTCAGCAAGGTAGGCGTACCGACTGCACCTTTGGCGAAGTTGTTGTTGTTGATGATGATCGGCAGCGCGTCTGCTGCGCCGCTGCGCGACTGCTCGCGGAACGAGCTCATCCATGCGCCGCTGCGCTTGGTGGTGCGCGCGAAGTTGTCGTGCAGGAACACGCCGATCGGCGTGCCGCCTTCGCCATGCACTTCGTACACCTTCACGTCAGGGTGGTACGCATGAATCTCGGGCTTGGCGACGAAGCTGATGCCGAACAGGCGCTGCGCGCAGTCGAACAACGCCTCGACCATGCGGTCGAGCGGGAAGTAGGGCTTGACGGTCGCTTCGTCGAGGTCGTAGCGCACCTGGCGCACTTTCTCGGCGTAGTAGCGCCAATCCCAAGGTTCGAGCTGCGTGGGTTCACCGCGCGAGAGTGCGAGCGCCTGCAGCGCTTCGAGCTCTTCGCCGGCGCGCGCCTTGGCGGGCTCCCATACCTGCTCGAGCAAGGCCTTCACCGCGGTCTGCTGGCCGGCCATGGTGTCGGTCAGCGCGTAGTCGGCGTAGCTCGCGAAGCCGTGCAGCCGCGCCTGTTCGTTGCGCAGGGTGAGGATCTCGCGCGCCACCACGCGGTTGTCGTGCTCGCCCGCATGTTCGCCGCGGCTGGTCCAGGCGCGCCACGCTTGTTCGCGCAGGTCGCGCCGCGCCGAAAACGTCAGGAACGGCACGATGTGCGACCGCGAGAGCGTGACCAGCAGGCCGTCTTCGATGCCGCGATCGAGTGCGGCCTGCTTCAGCGCAGCGCGCAAGAAGCCGGGCAGGCCGGTGGCGTCGGCATCGCCACGCAGCACGAGGCGAAAGCTCGCTTCGTCGGCCAGCACGTTTTGTCCGAAGCGCGTGGTCAGGCCCGCCAAGCGCTCCATGATCTGCGCGTAACGCTGCTGCTCGGCCGCGCCCAGCCTCGCGCCGGCCCGCACGAAGTCGAGGTGAAAGCGTTCGAGCACGCGCTTTTGTTCGGGCGTGAGCGCCAGTGTTTCGCGCTGCGCGCAGAGCGCATCGATGCGCGCGAACAGCGCCGGGTTCATCGACACCGCGCTTTCATGCGCAGCGAGCCGAGGCGCCATCCGCAGCTCGACTGCCTGCAGCGCCGCCGAGGTTTCGCTCGACGTGAGGTTGAAGAACAGGCCCTCGATGCGGCGCAATTGGCGCGCGCTGCGGTCCATTGCAGCGATCGTGTTCTCGAACGTCGGCGTGTGCGGCTCGGTGCTGATCGCCGCGATCTCGCCCAGGTGCTGGCTCAGCGCGAGATCAAAAGCCGGTTCGAAGTGCTCTGCCAGCACCGCCTCGAACGGCGGCAAGCCGTAGGGCGTGTTCCAGGGCTGCAGAAGGGGATTGCTCGTGGCAAGTGACATGGCGAGTCTCGTGGTAGGAGAGCCATCGACTTTACTGGAGGCGGCTTCACTTGCCCTTCTTGATCGCGGCCTCGTCTTCTTCGAAATAGCGGCGGTTGCTGCAGCCCTGCTTGAAGCCCTCGTGCGACTGCTGGCTCGCCTCGACCCGCGTGTTGAACGCCGTCACGCGCGCCTGGTACGCGTCGATCTGCCGGTCGCGCGCTTGCACCGCGTCGTTGTAGCCAGCGACGGCGTCGGCGCTGGTGCGGTCGATGGTGTCGAGCGTGGCCTTGAGCTCGTCGCCGATGCGCGCGAGCTCGGTCTTCTGCGAGGTGATCGTGTTCTGCTCGGCCAGCAGTTCGGCGTCGTCGGCCGCGACCTTGTCTTTGCGGTCGAAGCAGGCGCGCAGTTGATCACGCGTGAGGTAGGCGCCGCTGGGCTTGCCAGTGCCGAAGGTGGCTTCTTTCTTCGTGGGCTTGTCGGCGGCGAACGTGACCGAGGCTGCCATGACCGCGATCAGGGCCGGCAGAAGCAGCAGCGTGCGCGTGAATGATTTTCGGGTGGGAGACATGGCATTCGACCGGTTCGGCAAAAGGGAAAAGTCATGCGACCGCCTCGCGCATGGTCACGAACTCTTCGGCCGCGGTCGGGTGGATGCCGATGGTGGCATCGAACACCGCCTTGGTCGCGCCGGCCTTGAGCGCAACCGCGAAACCTTGAATCGTCTCGCCCGCATCGGCGCCCACCATGTGCAGGCCGACGACCCGGTCGCTCGCCGCATCGACCACGAGTTTCATCAACGTGCGCTCGGTGCTGCCCGAGAGCGTGTGCCGCAGCGCCTTGAACTCGCTGCGAAACACGCGCACCGTGCCGTACCGCGCCCGCGCCTCGGCCTCCGACAAACCGACCGTGCCGACGCTCGGGTGCGTGAACACCGCGGTCGGAATGGTTTCGTAATCGACCGCGCGCTGCTTGGCGCCGAAGAGGTGATCGACCAGCGCCATCGCCTCGGCCAGCGCGACCGGCGTGAGGTGGATGCGGTCGATCACGTCGCCCACCGCATGAATGCCGGGCACGCTGGTGGCGTAGTGCGCGTCGACCATGACCGCGCCGTTCGCGGCCAGTTGCACGCCGACTTCGGCCAAGCCCAGGCCCGCGGTGTTCGGCGCGCGGCCGGTGGCGTAGAGCACCTGGTCGGCGATCTGGGTGCTGCCGTCACGCAGCGTCACGCGCAACCGGGCGCCGCCTTCGGCCGGCATCCGTTCGATGCGTTCGACGCCGGCGCGCGTGTGCAGGTTCACGCCTTTCTTGCGCATCTCGTCGGCAACGAAATTGGCAATGTCGGTGTCGAAGCCGCGCAGGATTTGTTCGCCGCGGTAGAGCTGCGTCACCTGTGCGCCCAGGCCGCGAAAGATCGACGCGAACTCACACGCGATGTAGCCACCGCCGACCACCAACAGGTGTTGCGGAAACGCGGGCAGATCGAATATTTCGTTTGAGGTGATCGCCAGCTCCGACCCCGCGAACGGCGGCACGACCGGCCAACCGCCGGTCGCGATCAGGATGTTGTTCGCGCGGTGGCGAACGCCGCCCACCTCGACCTCGTTCGCGCCCACCACATGCGCTCGGCCGCGAATGATTTGCGCGCCCGCCGCAATCAACAGCTTCGCGTAAATCTCGTTGAGCCGGCTGATCTCGGTGGCGCGGTTCGCCTTGAGCTTGGCCCAATCGAGCGCAGGCGCCACGGCCGACCACCCATAACCGTGCGACTCCTCGAAGGCCTCGGCGTAGTGGGCCGCGAAGCTGTAGAGCTTTTTCGGAATGCAGCCGAGGTTGACGCAGGTGCCGCCGAGCGGCGCATCGTCGACCACGGCCACGCGCGCACCGCGCTGCGCAGCCATGCGCGCCGCACGCACGCCACCGCTGCCGGCACCGATGACGAACAGGTCGAAAGGCGATTCAGTCATGCGGGGCTCCGAGTGTCAGGCAAGTGCCTTCTCCAGCGCCTGCGCGACCAGCGCATTGACGCCGCCCTCGTGCGCCGCAGCGCGCTCGTGCAGGCGTTTGACCAAGTCGCTTGGCAGCTTGCACGCGAACGGCACGAGGCCGGCTGCTGAATCGAGGCGGCGCTGCTCGCGCTTGTCGGTGGCATTGGCGGCGCCTTGCGCGAAACGGTCGGGCACGACAGCGCCTTTCATGCGGCCGTCGAGCTTCTTCTCGAGGTGTTTGGTCAGGTCGGTCTTC
>JANLUW010000286.1:0-5628 GCA_031363645.1 Rhizobacter sp.
CCTCGCAGCCGAGCGCGCGAAGAATACCGGGTGCCGAGGCGCCCGGAATCCCATTGCCCGAATCGACGACGATCTTCATCGGCCGCGCCAATTTGCAATCACCGACGATGCGCGTGAGGTACTCGGTGCCGATGACCATCGGCGCCGAGCGGCCGGTGCCACGCACGTAGTCGTCGGCCTCGATCCGGCGGCGCAAATTTTGAATCTCTTCGCCGTAGATCGCCTTGGCAGCCAACACCATCTTGAAGCCGTTGTAGTTCTTCGGGTTGTGGCTGCCGGTCACCATGATGCCGCTGCGGCAGCCGCGCCGGCCGCGCGTCGCGGCCACGTAGTAGAGCATCGGCGTCGTCACCGCACCGAGGTCGACGACATCGAGCCCGGTCGACTTCAAGCCAGCGATCAGCGCCGCGACCAGGCTCGCACCCGAGTGCCGGCCATCGCGCCCGACCGCCACCGCGCGCTCGCCGGCCTTTACGGCTTCGCTGCCGAAGGCGCGGCCGAGGTGCTCGGCGAACGCCTCGTCGATGCCCGCGCCGACGATGCCGCGGATGTCATAGGCTTTGAAACAGGAGGCGTTGACTAGCATGGGTGGACTGGCTCGGGAGGGAGAAGTGCGCGATTGTAGGGACCGCTTCCTTCGCGCCCGGGTGGCGGCACCGCGCCGCAACGCACGCCGCAGCCCGCACCGCAACTCACATCGTCAAGCGTCAGTTCTTCTCGGCCAGCTGATCGAGGATCGCGGGGTTCTCGAGCGTCGAGATGTCTTGCGTGATCGCCTCGCCTTTGGCCACCGAGCGCAGCAGCCGCCGCATGATCTTGCCGCTGCGGGTCTTGGGCAGGTTGTCGCCGAAGCGGATGTCTTTGGGCTTGGCGATCGGGCCGATCTCTTTGCCGACCCAGTCGCGCAGTCGCTTGGCGATGGCCTTGGCTTCGTCGCCGGTCGGGCGCGGTCCCTTGAGCA
This sequence comes from Rhizobacter sp., assembly GCA_031363645.1. Classification (GTDB taxonomy): domain Bacteria; phylum Pseudomonadota; class Gammaproteobacteria; order Burkholderiales; family Burkholderiaceae_C; genus LMDS01. The sequence continues at coordinate 962 of JANLUW010000286.1, forward strand.
CGACGAAGGCGCAGATCGCCTCGCCAGTCGTATCGTCGGGCCGGCCGACGACCGCCGCTTCGGCGACGAGTTCGGTGCACGAGACCAGCGCCGATTCGATCTCCATCGTGCCCATGCGGTGGCCGCTGACGTTGAGCACGTCGTCGATGCGGCCGGTGATCGTGAAGTAGCCGGTTTCGGCGTCGCGGATCGCGCCGTCACCGGCGAGGTAGTACAGGCCGTGGTCCTTGAACTCCTCAGGGTAGTAGCTTTTCTTGAAGCGCTCGGGGTCGCCCCAGATCGTGCGGATCATGCTCGGCCACGGCTTCTTCACGACGAGGATACCGGCGGTGCCGTTCGACACATCGTTGCCGGTTTCGTCGACGATCGCAGCCGTGATGCCGGGGAACGGCAACGTGCACGAACCCGGCACCATCGGTGTGGCGCCTGGCAGCGGCGTGATCATGTGGCCGCCGGTTTCGGTTTGCCAGAAGGTGTCGACAATCGGGCAACGGCTGCCGCCAATGTGCTTGTAGTACCACTCCCACGCCGCCGGGTTGATCGGTTCGCCGACCGAACCGAGGATGCGCAGCGAGCTCAGGTCGTAGCGATCGGGGTGCACCGCAGCGTTGGCTTCAGCAGCCTTGATCAGCGAGCGGATCGCCGTTGGCGCGGTGTAGAAAATGCTGACCTTGTGGTCTTGAATCATTTTCCAGAAGCGGCCGGCATCCGGATACGTCGGCACGCTTTCGAACACGATCTCGGTGCCGCCCAGCGCGAGCGGGCCGTAGGTAATGTAGGTGTGGCCGGTGACCCAGCCGATGTCGGCGGTGCACCAAAAAATGTCGTTCGGCTTCAGGTCGAAGGTCCACTTCGTCGTCAGCGCCGCGTGCAGCAGGTAGCCGCCGGTCGAGTGCTGCACGCCCTTGGGTTTGCCGGTCGAGCCCGAGGTATAGAGCAGGAACAGCGGGTGCTCGGCACCGACCCACTCCGGCTCGCAGGTGCTGGCCTGCGCCGCAACCTCGTCATGCAGCCAGTGGTCTCGTGCGTCGCGCCAATCCACGTTGCCGCCGGTGCGCCGGTAGACGATCACGTCGGTCACCGAATCGCAACCGTCGAGCTCCAGCGCTTCGTCGACGATGGCTTTCAACGGCAAGGCCTTGCCGCCACGCAGTTGCTCGTCGGCGGTGATCACCAGCACGGCGCCGGTGTCGGCGATGCGGTCGCGCAGCGAGTGCGCTGAGAAGCCGCCGAAGATCACCGTGTGCGTGGCGCCAATGCGGGCGCAAGCCTGCATCGCGACCACGCCCTCGACCGACATGCCGAGGTAGATCGCGACCCGGTCGCCCTTCTCGACGCCACGCGCTTTCAATGCGTTCGCGAGTTGGCAAGTGCGGGCGAGCAACTCGCTGTAGGTGACCTTCGTGACCTTGGCGTCGTCGGCCTCGAAAATGAGTGCGACCTTGTCGCCGAGGCCGGCCTCGACCTGCCGGTCGAGGCAGTTGTACGAGGCGTTCAGCGTGCCGTCCTCGAACCACTTGTAGAACGGCGCGTCGGTCGCGTTCAGCACCGTGGTGAACGGCTTCTTCCAGCTCAACAGCTCGCGTGCCTGGCGTGCCCAGAAGGCCTCGTGGTCGGCATCGGCCTCAGCAACGAGCGCGCGGTAAGCGGCCATGCCGGACACATGCGCATCTTTCATCGCCGCGGCTGACGGGTTGTACACGTGGGTTTCGGATGCGCTCATGGTGTGTCTCCTGTGTGTCGGGTTGGCCCCGGACGACGGCTTTGCTGTCGAGGTTAGGCACTTGCTCTTACGAAGGGCTTACTCTGGGCGTCACATTGCGGCCCCTACAATTTCGCGAAGTATCGCCCCCCCATCAAAACTTGAATTCCCGAGAACCCGCATGGCCCAGCTCCCCGACCCTCGCGTGCCTAAAACGGGCGTCAAGCTGCGCCCGCTGCCGGCCTTTATCTTCCTCAGCCGGTGGTTGCAGGTGCCGCTCTACCTCGGGCTGATTCTGGCGCAGTGCGTGTACGTGTTTCACTTCTGGGTCGAGCTCGTGCACCTGGTCGAGGCGGCGTTCGGCAGCACCGTGGCGCTCGCGGCGTTGACCGAGGGCATGGGCTACGTGTTCCCCGCCGGGCAGGGCCCGAAGTTGACCGAAACCGTGATCATGCTCGCGGTGCTGGCACTGATCGATGTGGTGATGATCTCGAACCTGCTGATCATGGTGATCGTCGGTGGCTACGAGACCTTCGTCAGCCGCATGCACCTCGAAGGCCACCCCGACGAACCCGAGTGGCTGAGCCATGTGAACGCCTCGGTCCTCAAGGTCAAGCTAGGCACCGCGATCATCGGCATCAGTTCGATCCACCTGCTCAAGAGCTTCATCAGCGCGGCCAACATGAAGCCCGAGGTACTGATGTGGCAAACCATCATCCACGTCGCCTTTTTGCTCTCGGCGATCGCGATCGCCTACACCGACAAGCTGCTCAACGCGTCACCGTCGGCCGCGCACTGAGCAACAGCGCCACGCCGAGCAGCCCCGCGATCAGCGAGCCGCCGAGCACGCCGAGCTTGACCTGCGTTTCGTAGCTTGGGTCTTGCCCCGCGAACGCGAGCCCGCCGATGAACAGGCTCATCGTGAAGCCGATGCCGCACAGCACGCACACGCCCATGAACTGCCGGGTGCTCGCGCCTGCCGGCAGCCCGGCGCCGGTGATGCGGATCAACAGCCACGAGGCGCCGAACACACCGATCGCCTTGCCGACGACCAGGCCGAGTGCGATGCCGAGCGGAATGCCTTGCGCGAGCGTGCCGAGCGACACGCCTTGCAGATTCACGCCGGCGTTGACGAACGCGAACATCGGCAGCACCCCGAACGCAACCCACGGATGCAGCGCGTTCTCGGCAGTTTGCAGCGGCGAGCCGCCGTCGTCGTCGCGCAGCGGGATTGCCATCGCGGTGACCACGCCCGCGAGCGTGGCGTGAATGCCAGACTTGTAGACGCACACCCAGATGAAGAGGCCGATCACCACATACGGGCCGACGCTGCTGACGCGCCACTGGTTCAACAGCAGCAACAGCAGCGCACCGCCACCCGCAGCGGCCAGCATCGGCATCGACAAGTGATCGGTATAGAACACAGCGATCACGATGATCGCGCCGAGGTCGTCGATGATCGCGACTGCCGTGAGGAACACCTTCAACGACACCGGCACGCGCGAGCCGAGCAGCATCAAGATGCCGAGCGCGAAGGCGATGTCGGTCGCCATCGGGATTGCCCAGCCGCGCAGCGCCAGCGCATCGCCGAAGTTCAGGGCCGCATAGATCAGCGCAGGCACGGCCATCCCGCCGAGCGCAGCCGAAGCAGGCAGCAGCGCCTTCTTCACCGTGTCGAGTTCGCCGCCGAGCACCTCGCGCTTGATCTCGAGCCCGACGACAAAGAAGAACACCGCCATCCACAGGTCGTTGACCCACAGCAACAGCGGTTTGGACAACACCAGCCAGTCGTTGCCGATGCGCACCTCGCCGCGCAGGCCGATGAACTCGCGGTACGCCGGGCCGAGCGTCGAGTTGGCGACGGTCAGCGCCGCGACGGCAGCAAGCGCCAGCACGAGGCCGCCGGCCGACTCGGAGGTGATGAAACGCCGGATGCTGCTGATCAAGTGCTGACCTCGGTTTCAGTAAACTCCCACGCCATTGTCAACGAGCAAAGCCCATGACCACCACCATCCGCTACGCTGACCTCGTCGAGAGCGTCGCCGCTGCGTTGCAATACATCAGCTACTACCACCCTGCCGACTACATCCGGCACCTCGCGCGCGCCTACGAAGCCGAGCAGAGCCCGGCCGCGAAAGACGCGATCGCACAAATCTTGACCAACTCGAAGATGTGCGCCGAAGGCCGCCGCCCGATTTGCCAGGACACGGGCATCGTCAACGTCTTTCTGAAAATCGGGATGGACGTGCGCTTCGAGGGTTTTCCGTCGGGCATCGAAGAGGCCGTGAACGACGGTGTGCGTCAGGGCTACCTGAACCCCGACAACCTGCTGCGCGCGAGCATCGTGGCCGACCCGCATTTCGAGCGCAAGAACACGAAGGACAACACGCCGGCCGTGGTCCACATGACGCTGGTGCCGGGCAACACGGTCGATGTGCAGGTCGCGGCCAAGGGCGGTGGCAGCGAGAACAAGAGCAAGTTCGTGATGATGAACCCGAGCGATTCGCTGGTCGACTGGGTCATGAAGACGGTGCCGACGATGGGCGTTGGCTGGTGCCCGCCGGGCATGCTCGGCATCGGCATCGGCGGCACGGCAGAGCGCGCGATGCTGATGGCCAAGCAAAGCCTGATGGACGACATCGACATGTACGAGCTGAAGGCCCGCGGCCCGAGCACACAGGTCGAAGAACTGCGCATCGAACTTTGCGACAAGATCAACGCGCTCGGCATCGGCGCGCAGGGGCTCGGCGGCCTGACCACCGTGCTCGACGTGAAGATCGCGATGTACCCAACACACGCTGCGAGCAAGCCTGTCGCGATGATCCCGAACTGCGCCGCCACTCGCCACGCGCACTTCGTGCTCGACGGCTCCGGCGCCGCCTATCTCACGCCGCCGAGCCTCGATTTGTGGCCCGATGTGAAGTGGGCACCCGACTACAACCGATCGAAAAGGGTCGACCTGAAC
>JANLUW010000322.1:0-13277 GCA_031363645.1 Rhizobacter sp.
GAAATCCTCGCGATCTTGAAGGGTGCGAAACCCGGCATGGCCGGTGCCTAGCAGAAGGGCTTGCTGCTCGACATGTTCAACACCTTCATCGAGCCACTCGAAGCCGAGTTCGGCATGACTTCGAACCACCGCGTCGGCCGCTTACCGATGTGTCGAAAAGCCAGGAATACACCGACCGCATCGAAGCGATCAATTTCTCACTCGCTCACGACGATGGCCAATCGTCGAAGAACCTCGCGAGCGCCGACGTGATCCTGGTCGGCGTGAGCCGCAGCGGCAAAACGCCGACCTCGCTGTACCTTGCGATGCAGCACGGCATCAAGGCGGCGAACTACCCGCTGATCCCGGAAGACTTCGACCGCGGCGCGATCCCGTCGAACCTCGCGCCGTTCAAGAAAAAATGCTTCGGCCTGACGATTGCCCCCGAGCGGTTGAGCCACATCCGCAACGAGCGCCGGCCGAACAGCAAGTACGCGTCGATCGAGAACTGCCGCTTCGAGGTGAACGAAGCCGAGGCCATGATGCGGCGCGAAGGGATCGGCTGGCTGTCCTCGACCCACAAATCGATCGAGGAGATTGCGACGACGATCCTGCGCGATCTGCGGCCGGATCGGTTGATGTACTAGCCTCGCTGGCGGGTCGTTTCGTACAGGCAGACGGCCGCTGCGGCGGCGACGTTCAGCGATTCCTCGCCACCCGGCTGCGCGATGCGAAACGACTCGATGCAACGCTGCATCAGCGTTGCCGAGACGCCTTGCCCCTCGTGCCCCATGACCCACGCGCACGGCCACGGCAGCGCGGCTTCGTGCAAGGCGCGCACCGCATGCGAGCTCGTCGCGAACATCGGCACCCGCAGCGCCGTGAGCGCTTCGTCACTCGCCACTTCGACCAAATGCAAAGCAAAATGGGCCCCCATGCCAGCCCGCAACACCTTGGGTGACCACAGCGCCGCTGTGCCCTTGATCGCGATCACTTGCGTGAAGCCGAAGGCCGATGCACTGCGCAAGATGTTGCCGACGTTACCGGCATCCTGCAGCCGATCGAGCACGACGCTGGGCGCCGTCGGATCGAGCTCGCCCGCGCCGGCCCAACGCAATGCGAAGCACAGCGGTGCAGAAGATTCGAGTGTGCTCAAGCCGGCCATCAGTGCGGCCGGAATGACGGCAACAGCAGCCGCGGTGCTCGCAACCGTTCGCAGCATCGGCGTCTGCCAGCCCTCTTCGGTGATCACCGCCTGCGCCGCGATACCGCCGCGCTGCGCGAAGGCCGAGCAAAGGTGCTCGCCTTCGACCCAGACCTCGCCGAACTTGCGGTAAGCCGCCGGATCGCCCGCGAGCTTGCGCAAGCGCACCAGCAACGGGTTGTCGCGCGACGCGATCGTCTTGACCTGCGGTGCGCCGCTCATTTCATGTCAGCAGCGCACGCACCGGCGCGAAGCTGCGGCGGTGGTGCGGGCACGCGCCGTGTTCCTTCAATGCCGCCAAATGCGCCGGCGTCGGGTAGCCCTTGTGGCCGTCGAAGCCGTACTGCGGATGCTGCAGATGCAATTCCCGGCACAGCTGGTCGCGGTACACCTTGGCGAGGATCGATGCGGCTGAGATCGCCTTGACCTTCGCATCGCCTTTGACGATGGCCTCGGCCGCGATCTTCAACGTCGGCAGTCGGTTTCCGTCGACCAGCACCTTGGTGGGCCGCAGCCGCAGGCCCTCGACAGCGCGGCGCATCGCCAGCATCGTCGCCTGCAAGATGTTGAGTTCGTCGATCTCTTCGACGCTGGCTTGCGCGATGCAAAAGCACAGCGCCTTGGCGTGGATCTCGATGTAGAGGCGCTCGCGCGCCAACGCCGTCAGTTGCTTCGAGTCGTTCAGGCCTTTGATCGGCTTCAAGTCGTCGAGGATCACCGCCGCCGCGACCACCGGGCCGGCCAGCGGCCCGCGGCCGGCTTCGTCGACACCGGCGATCAAGCCCGGCACGTCGAAGACGAGACCGATCTGGCTAGCCCGCAAGAACCGATTCGATCGCATCGGTGGCTTTCTGGCCGGTGTTGCAACGCAGCTCGAGGTGCAGCGCCTCGAAACGCTGCTGCAGCGCTTCGCAACGCGCCGGGTCGTCGAGCCAAGCGAAAGCGGCTTCAGCCAGCTTTGCCGGCGTGGCCGCGCCCTGCAGAAATTCGGGCACCGCGAAGTCGTTGAGCAGGATGTTGGGCAGGCCGACCCAGGGCTGGTAGTTCATGCGCTTCATCATCTGCCAATTGAGCGCGTGCATGACATAGGCGATGACCATCGGACGCTTGAACAGCGCGGCCTCGAGCGTCGCAGTGCCGCTAGCGATCAGCGTCACGTCGCAGGCGGCGAGCGCTTCGTGCGAGCGGCCGTCGAGCAGGTCGATGTTCACGCCGGCCGCATGCTGCTTGCGCAGCGGCTCGACCACATGGCGCAGCCCCGGCACCACCGGCAGCACGAAGCGCAGCTCGGGCCGCTGGCGGTGCATCTCGGCGGCGGCCTGCAACAAGCGCGGCGCGATGTACTGCACCTCGGCGCGGCGGCTGCCGGGCAGCAGTGCGACCACGACTTCATCGGCGCCTATGCCGAGCGCCGCGCGCGCCTGCGCACGCGGGGCGTCGAGCGGGATCACGTCGGCCAGCGGGTGCCCGACGTAAGCCGCCGGCACGCCCTGCTTTGCATAGATCGCGGGCTCGAACGGGAACAGGCACAGAACGAGGTCGGTCGCCTTTCGGATCTTCTCGATGCGCTTGCCGCGCCAGGCCCAAATCGACGGGCTGACGAAGTGGATCGCCTTCATGCCGCCGGCCTTCAGCTTGGCTTCGAGGTCGAGGTTGAAATCCGGTGCGTCGATGCCGACGAACACGTCGGCGCGCGTTGTGGCGTCGGCGTTGAGCAAGCGCTCGGTCAATTGCTGGCGAATGCCCGAGATCTCTCGGTAGTGGCTCAGCACCTCGACATAGCCGCTGACCGAGAGCTTGTCGTGCGGCCACCAGGCGTCGAAGCCCTGCGCGACCATCTTCGGGCCGCCGATGCCGCCGGCCTGCAGTTTCGGCCAGCGCGTTGTCAGGCTGGCCAGCAGCAACCCGCCCAGCAGGTCGCCCGACGCTTCGCCCGCCACCATCGCGAAGCGAGGGGCTTCCGGGTCCGTGCCGGCCATGGCTACCGGGCAATACCGCGCGACGCGCCAGCGAGGAACTCGCTCATCAGCGCGATGTCGGCCTCGGCCTCGGCCATCTCGGCGGCGAGCGCATCGATGGCGTGGCGCGCCGCATCGAAGGTCAGCCCGTTGCGGTACAGCAGCCGGTGCATCTGCTTGACCGCCGCGATCCGCTCGGCTCCGAAGCCACGCCGGCGCAGGCCTTCGACGTTGAAGCCGCGCACTGCGAGCGGGTTGCCGTCGACCATCATGTAGGGCGGCACGTCTTGCGTGACCGCGCTCGCGAAGCCGACGAACGCGTGCGCGCCGATCTTCACGAACTGGTGCACGCCTGTCAGGCCGCCGACTGTGACCCAGTCACCCACCTGCACGTGGCCGGCGAGCGTGGCGTTGTTCGCGAGCACCGTGTGGCTGCCGACTTGCACGTCGTGCGCAAGGTGCACGTAGGCCATCACCCAGTTGTCGTCGCCGAGCCGCGTGGCGCCAGCGTCTTGCGCAGTGCCGAGGTTGAAGGTGCAGAACTCGCGGATCTCGTTGCGGTCGCCGATGTGCAACTCGGTCGGCTCGCCGGCGTATTTTTTGTCTTGCGGCACGGCGCCGATCGAGCAAAACTGGAAGATGCGGTTGTCGCAACCGATCGTCGTTCGGCCTTCGATCACGCAATGCGGGCCGATCGTGGTGCCGGCACCGACGCGCACGTGTTCACGCACGATGCTGAACGCGCCGACGCTGACACTGGCATCGAGCTCGGCGCCGGGCTCGACGATCGCGGTGGGGTGGATGCTCACCATGGTCCGACGCTCGGCCAGGCTCAGTCGACCCGACGCATCGTGCACATCAGCTCGGCGGAAACCGCGACCGCGTCACCGACTTTCGCGAAGGCCGAGAACTTGACGATGCCGGCACGCGCACGCTCGAGCGTGGCGTGCAGCATCAATTGGTCACCGGGTTCAACCGGGCGCTTGAAGCGCGCATTGTCGATGCCGACGAAGTAAAAGACGGTCTTGTCGTCGGGCATCACGCCGATGTTGTCGAACGCGAGAATCGCCGCAGCTTGCGCGAGTGCCTCGAGCATCATCACGCCTGGCATCACCGGTCGGTTGGGAAAGTGGCCGGTGAAGAAAGGCTCGTTGATCGTCACGTTCTTCAGCGCGACGATGCGCTTGCCTTTCTCGAGCTCGAGCACGCGGTCGACAAGCAAGAACGGATAGCGATGCGGCAGCCGCTTCAGGATTTCGTGGATGTCCATGCTCATGCTGTGCCGCCTGTCTCGTTCTTGTTTGTTCCCGCCTGCCCTGATGCGCTTTTCTCCAGCGCTTTGACCCGCTCACGCAGGCGATACAGATTGCGCAAAGTGGCGGCGTTCTTTTCCCAGGCGGCATTGTCGTCGATGGGAAACACGCCGGTGTAGTGGCCCGCTTTCTTGATCGAATGGCTCACCAGCGTGCCGCCCGAAATGAACACGTTGTCGGCGATCTCGAGGTGGCCCGCGATCATGGCTGCGCCGCCCATCGTCACGTGCTTGCCGATCACCGCGCTGCCGGCGAGGCCGACGCAGCCGGCAATCGCCGAGTGATCGCCGATGCGCACGTTGTGGCCGATCTGGATCTGGTTGTCGAGCTTGACGCCGTTGCCGATCACGGTATCGCCGAGCGCGCCGCGGTCGATGCAGGTGTTGGCACCGATGTCGACGTCGTCGCCGATCTGCACCGCGCCGAGCTGTTCGATTTTTTCCCACCGCCCTTCGGTCGGCGCGAAGCCGAAGCCGTCGGCGCCGATCACCACGCCACTGTGCAGCGTGCAGCGCGCGCCGATCACGCAGCGCTCGTGCAAGGTCACTCTGGCCCTGAGTTGCGTGCCGGCGCCGATGCGCGCCGCGCGGCCGACGAAGCACTGCGCGCCGATCACCGCGCACTCGCCGATGTCGGCATCGGCCTCGATCACCGCCAGCGCGCCGATCGACGCACTGGCGGCGATGCGGGCCGCAGGATCGACCACCGCGCTCGGGTGCACGCCCACGTTGGCTGGCGCGCGCGCGCGCGCGGCCCACCACTGCGTCAGCTTGGCGAAGTAGAGGTAAGGGTCGGGCGTGACGATCGCGGCGCCGCGCTGTGCCGCCGCGTCGCGCAGCGCCGGGCCGACGATCACGCAGCCGGCCGTCGATTTGGCGAGCAGCGGCTGCAGCCGAACGTTGGATACAAATGTGATAGCCGAAGGGGACGCACCCTCGAACGGTCCGATGCAGTCGATGCGGACCGCGGCGACCACCGCTTCTGCGCCGGTCAGCTCGCCGCCGAGCGCCGCAACGAGGTCATGCAGCCGAACGCCGGCAACCTCCGCCACGCCGCACTACTTCTGCGCGTTCAGTGACTTGATCACCTTGTCGGTGATGTCGACGCGCGCGCTGGCGAAGACGACGACGTCGCCTTGCAGAATCAGATCGAACTTTTCGGTGTCGTAGATCTGCTTAACGACCTTGTTTGCACGCTCGACGACGGAGGCCAGCTCTTCGTTCTTGCGTTGGTTCAGGTCTTCCTGGAATTCGCGGCGCTTGCGCTGCAATTCGCGGTCTTGCTCGACCAGGTCGCGCTGACGGCGATTGCGCTCGGCTTCGCCCAACGTCGGCGCGTCTTTGTCGAGCTTGTCGGCGGCGGCCTTGAGCTTGGTCGCGGCGTCTTCGCCTTCTTTCTGGCGCTTCGAGAATTCGGTCTCAAGGCGGGACTGCGCAGCCTTGGCGAGCGTCGCTTCACGCAGAACGCGGTCGCTGTTGACGAAGCCGATCTTCAATTCCTGGGCTTGCGCACCGGCCGCGACCACCAACATGAGCGCGGTGATCGCCGCGAACTTCGCGACACCCGTTTTGAGGAGAGAACTTTTCATTAGAACGCTGTCCCGATCTGGAATTGAAGCCGTTGGATTCTATCTTCTGGTTTCTTGCGAATCGGCGTGCCATAACTGAGCTTGAGCGGTCCCACAGGCGAGACCCAGGTAAGGCCCAAGCCGGCCGACACGCGCAAGCTGTCGACGGTCAACTTGTCGTTTTCGCCCCAGACGTTGCCGACGTCGACATACGTAAACCAGCGCAACGTGCGGTCGTTGCCGGTGCCGGGGATCGGCAGGTAGAGCTCGCTGTTCATGTTGAACTTGCGGTTGCCGCCGATGAAGGCGCCTGTCACGTCGACCGGGCCGAGCGAGTTTTGGTCGAAGCCGCGCACGCTGCCGAGGCCGCCGCCATAGAAGTTCTTAAAGATCGGATAAGGTCTGCCATTCAAACCCTTGCCCCACGAAAAGTCGGCGTTGAAGCCGAACGTGAAGCGCTTCGACAGTGCCAGGTACTGCTGGAACTTGGCGTTCGTGCGCAGGTACTTCGCGTCTCCGGTCAGGCCCCAGTCGAAGTTCAGGCTCGTCAGGCGGCCGGTGGTCGGCACCAGCGCGCTGTCGCGGCTGTCCCGCGACCAGCCCACCGTCAGCGGCACCGAGCTGCTGCTGGAACCGAACTCGGTCACGTAATTGCGGTAGTTCACCGGTAGGTTCGAGCCTTCGATCTTCGTCTGCTCGTAGCCGATGCCGAAGAACACCGTGTCGTATTCGCTGAACGGCACGCCCAAACGGATCGAGGCGCCCGGCGTGACGAGCTTGTATTCCTCGCCTTGGCTATTGATCGGGCGCTGGGTGCGATAGAACACATCGATGTAGCGCGAGATGCCGTCGACCGTGAAGTACGGGTCGATCGTGCTGACCACGAGCGTGCGGCTGTACTTGCTGGTGTTGAGTTCGATACCGAGGTAGTTGCCCGAACCGAATACGTTTTCCTGTTTGATCGAGCCCGACAGCGAGAGCTTGTCGGCTGACGAAAAGCCGGCGCCGATCTGCAGGTTGCCGGTCTGCTTTTCCTTGACCGTGATGGTCAGGTCGACCTGATCGGCGGTGCCGGGTACCTCGTTGGTGTCGACGTTGACTTCGCTGAAAAAGCCGAGCCGGTCGACCCGGTCGCGTGACAGCTTGATCTTGCGGCCGTCGTACCAGCCGGCCTCGAACTGGCGGAACTCGCGCCGCACCACCTCATCGCGCGTCTTGGTGTTGCCCGACACGTTGATGCGGCGGATGTAAACACGCCGAGAAGGTTCGGCCGTAATCGTCAGCGCGACGGTGCCGTTGGTGCGATCGATCTCAGGGCGCGCATCGACCTTTGCGAAGGCATAGCCGAAGGTGCCGAAGCGGTCGCTGATGGAGCGCGTAGTGAGCGTGACGGTTTCGGCGCGATACGGCTCGCCGGGCTTGATCGCGATCAGCGTTTTGAAGTCGTCTTCCTTGCCGAGGTAATCGCCTTCGAGCTTGACGCCGGTCACCGTGTAGGGCTGGCCCTCTTTTACGTTGATCGTGACGGTGATGTCCTGCTTGTCGGGCGAAATCGCGACCTGGGTCGACTCGACGCTGAACTCGAGATAGCCACGGTTGAGGTAGTAGGCGCGCAGGCTTTCCAGATCGGCATCGAGCTTGGCGCGCGAGTAGCGATCGGCTTTGGTGTAAAAGTTGAGCCAGCCGCCGTCGTTCAAGTCAAACAGGCCCTTCAAGGTGCTCTCGGAGAACGCCTTATTGCCGGCGATGCGGATCTCGCTGATCTTCGCCGCTGAGCCTTCGGTAATCGTGAAGCTCAGGTTGACGCGGTTGCGTTCTTGCGGTGTCACGGTGGTCACGACCTCGGCGCCATAGAGGCTGCGCGTGAGGTACTGGCGCTTCAACTCTTGCTCGGCGCGGTCGGCCAGTGCCCTGTCGAACGGCTGACCGTCGCTGATGCCGAAATCGCGCAGTGACTTGATCAGCTGGTCTTTGTCAAACTCTTTCATGCCGACGAAATCGATGTTGGCGATGACCGGGCGCTCTTCGACGATGACGACGACGACGCTGCCGTCGATGTCGATGCGTACGTCTTTGTAGAGGCCCGTAGCGAACAGCGCGCGCAGTGCGGCTGCGCCTTTCTCGTCAGTGTAGTTTTCGCCGATGCGAAACGGCAGCGAGGCGAACACCGTGCCGGCGTCACTGCGCTGTAGGCCCTCGACGCGAATGTCTTTGACGGCGAAGGGCTCGACCGCCCAGGCCGACGCTGCGGGCAGTGCAGCGACCAAAGCGACACAAACAATGGAAGGGCCGAAGGAGATCGAACGGGTGGTGAAAGACATGCGGTCGGTCATTGCAGGCCCAGCAGGCGGGCCACATCGTTGTAAAGAGCCAAGGACATCACCATGAGCAGAACAGCCACCCCGCCACGCTGCAAGCGGTCAAGCCACAACTCGGAAACCGGCTTGCCTGTCACACCCTCGAAAAGATAATACATCAGGTGTCCACCGTCCAAAATCGGCAACGGCAACGGCAACAGGTTGAGCACGCCCAAGCCGATGCTGACGACGGCCAGGAAGCCGAGGTAGTACGCTGCGCCGAGCCGCACCGATTGGCCGGCGTAGTCGGCGATTGTCAGCGGTCCGCTGAGGTTTTTCAGCGAGGCCTGGCCGATCAACATCTTGCCCAGCATCTTGAGATTCAGGATCGACATCTGCCAGGTTTGCACTGCCCCTTGTGCAAGGCCGTCGAACACGCCGTAGCGCACATTGACCATCTCGGGAGGCTGGCCCGGCGCCACGCCGATTCGGCCGATCTGCTGCCCCGCTTCGGTGACGACCGCGGGCGTTACCGCCAGCTCGATCGACTGCCCAGCGCGCTCCACACGCCACTGCATCAACTTGGCCACACCGCCCTTCACGCTCGTGCGGATCGCGTCGCGCACCGCGAAGGCATCGCCCATCGGCACGCCATCGACGCTCAACACGCGGTCGCCGCTGCGCAGGCCGGCGCGCGCGCCCGGCTCACCCGCCTTGACTTCACCGAGCACCGGTTCGCTCAACGCATTGCCGAGGCCGATGCGCTGCATCAGCTTGGCGTCGATCTCGGCGGTGCCGAGCGCATCGAGGGCGAGTGCGACATTTCGGCGCGAATGGCCTTGCACGTCGGTCACCATCAGTTGCAGCGGCGCACCGCGCAGCACGGCCTGCGTGACTTCCCAGCGCAGATCGGTCATCGAGCGCAGCGCGTGCCACTCGCTGCCGTCGCTCGACCACTCGCGCGCCCAGTCGCCGGTGCGCAGGCCGGCGCGCTCGGCCAGGCTGCCGGCTGCGGGCGGCCCCATCACCGCCTTCGGCTCATCGATGCCGATCCAGTGCGCGGCCGCGTACAGCAGCACCGCGAGCAGCAGGTTCGCAGCCGGCCCAGCGGCGACGATCGAGGCGCGTTGCCAAAGCGGCTTGCGGTTGAAGCTGCGGCTCAATTCATCGGGGGCGACCGGCCCCTCGCGCTCGTCGAGCATCTTCACGTAGCCGCCGAGCGGCAGCGCGCACAGCACGAACTCGGTACTGTCGGGCGTGGCCTGGCGGCGCCACAGCACGCGGCCGAAGCCTACCGAAAAACGCAGCACCTTCACTCCGCAGGCCACCGCGACACGGTAGTGCCCGTACTCGTGGATCACGATCAGCACGCCGAGCGTAAAGATGAAGGCAAGGACGGTGATCATGGCGCGAGGCCTTTCACAAACTGCGACGCCTGCCGGCGAGCGCGTTGATCGATGTCGAGCAGCGCTTCGAGCGTGTCGGTGCCCGACGAGCGCACGTCGACCCCTTCGAGCGCGTGCGCAATCACGCTGTGAATCTGGTCGAAGCGGATGGCGCCGGCGAGAAATGCGGCGACCGCGGTTTCGTTCGCGGCGTTGAGCACGGTGGTACTGCCTTCGGGGCCGTTCAACGTGTCCCATGCGAGCGCGAGGCCGGGGTAGCGAATGAAGTCAGGCGCCTCGAAGGTGAGCGCCGAGAGCGTCGTGAAGTCGAGCTGGCTTGCGCCCGACTCGATGCGCTCGGGGAAAGACAGGCCATAGGCGATCGGCACACGCATGTCGGGCGTGCCGAGTTGCGCCAGCACCGAGTTGTCGCGGCACACGACCATCGAGTGCACGATCTGCTGCGGGTGGATGACGACCCTGATCTGCTCGGGGGTAAGCTCGAACAACCAACGCGCCTCGATCACTTCGAGCGCCTTGTTCATCATCGTCGCGGAGTCGACCGAGATCTTGCGGCCCATCGCGAAGTTGGGATGCGCGCATGCTTCGTCGGGCGTGATCGTGGCCATTGTCGACGGGTCACGCGCGCGAAACGGTCCGCCAGAGGACGTGAGCAGGATGTGATCGATGCGACCCGGCCAGCGGCCGCGCTCTTCGGGCAGGCACTGGAAGATCGCCGAGTGCTCGCTGTCGATCGGCAGCAGCATGGCGCCGCCGTCGTGCACGGCTCTCATGAAGAGCGCGCCGCCGACCACCAGCGCCTCCTTGTTCGCAAGCAGCAGGCGCTTGCCGGCGCGCGCCGCGGCCAGGCACGGCTCGAGACCCGCGGCGCCGACGATTGAGGCCATCACCGCGTCGACTTGCGGGTGCGCAGCCAGATCGCACAGCGCTTGCGCACCAACGAGCACCTCGGTCTCGATGCGATGACTTTTCAGTCGGCCGCGCAGGTCGACGGCCTGCGCTTCCACGGGCAGAACGGCGAAGCGCGGTCGCCACCGCACGCACTGCGCGAAGAGTTCGTCGATGCGGCTGTGCGCGGTCAACGCGAAGACTTTGAAACGATCCGGGTGGCGCGCGATCACATCGAGCGTGCTGGTGCCGACCGAACCGGTAGAGCCGAGGATGCAAACGCGCTGGAGCGAAGCGCTCATAGCGTGATCATGGCCATCGCGATCGGGAACACCGGCAGCAAGGCGTCGACCCGGTCGAGCACGCCGCCATGGCCGGGCAACAGATTGCTGCTGTCTTTGGCGCCGGCAGCGCGCTTGACCAGTGACTCGAACAGGTCACCGACCACGCTCAAAGCGACAAGAAACACAACCACGCCGACCAGGCCGATCACACCGAAGCGGCCGTACAGCCGCGTGTACAGGCTGAGCGAGTCGGTCTTCAACGCGGCGTCGAGCCAAAGCCACAACGCCGCGAGCACCAGTGCGCCCAGCGTGCCGCTCCACACGCCTTCCCAGCTCTTGCCCGGGCTGATGCCGGACGCGAGCTTGCGTCGGCCGAAGGCCTTGCCGCCGAAGTAGGCCGCGATGTCAGCGGCCCACACGAGGCAGAACACCGACAGGATGAAGTCGACGCCGATGGTCTTCGCGGCAGCGAGCGCAAGCCATGCCGTCCACAGTAACACCAGCCCGATCGTGCAGCGCACCCCCACCGGCACGGTTGGCCAACTCGCCGGGCCACCGCGCAACGCGAAGGCGCCACCGAGCACCCAGATCAGCGTCGCGAGCCACCAGGCCAGTGGCGGCGGTGCATCGCCCCAACCGGCCCAGAGTGCCGCAGCGCAGGCAGCGGCCAACAGCCCGCCCATCGCGACCGAGAGCGCACCCGCTCCGTTGAGGCGGCCCCACTCCCAGCCGGCGGCAGCGATCAACACCATCGACAGCACAGCGAACGGCCACGCCATCGGCGCGAACAGCGCCGGCAACAGAAACGCCATCAACCCGAGCGCGGTGATGACCCGCTGCTTCAGCATGTCAGGTTTTTCCGATCACCGAGATGCTCTTGGCGCTCTCGACCGCGCCGAAACGGCGATCGCGGCGAGCATATTCGCCGAAGGCCGCATCCAGCTCGGCATCACCGAACTCGGGCCACAGGCAGTCGCTGAAAAACAGCTCCGAATACGCGGCTTGCCACAGCAGGAAGTTGCTGATGCGCACTTCACCGCCGGTGCGGATGAAGAGATCCGGGTCGGGCGCGTGGCTCAGCGCCATGTACTTGTTCAGGCCCGACTCGTCGAGGTTTTCCGATGCGACGCCCTCTGCGATCGCTTGCCGGCAGGCCTGCACGATGTCCCAGCGGCCACCGTAGTTGAAGGCCACGGACAGGGTGATGCGCGTGTTGTGTTGCGTGCTCGACTCGGCCTGCTCCCAAGCGTGCCGCAGCTTGTCCGAGACCTGGCTGCGATCGCCGATTATTTTGATCCTCACGCCCTTGTCGGCGAGCTTGCCGAGGTATTTGGCCACAGCCACCAGCACCAGACCCATCAGGCCCGACACTTCTTCGGTCGGTCGCTTCCAGTTCTCGGACGAGAACGCGAACACGGTGAGGTATTCGACGCCGCGATCGGCACAACTCAGCACGGTGCGCACCAGCGCGTCGACACCCTGCTTGTGCCCGAAGAAGCGCGGCATGAAGCGTTTCTTGGCCCAGCGGCCATTGCCATCCATCACGATGGCGACGTGGCGCGGAATGGCCGCACCGAGATTGGAAGCAGCAGGAAGAGCGCTCAAGCTCAAACCGCCATGATCTCGGCTTCCTTGCCGGTCACCAGCCGATCGACTTCGGCGATCGTGCGGTCGGTGAGCTTTTGCAGATCGTCGAGCGATCGACGCTCATCGTCTTCGCTGATCTCCTTCTCCTTGAGCAGCTTCTTCGCATGCTCGTTACCGTCACGGCGCAGGTTTCTGACCGCCACCTTGGCGTCTTCGCCAGCGTTGCGTACGACCTTGGTCAATTCCTTGCGACGCTCTTCGTTCAGGGCCGGCATCGGCACGCGCAGCAGGTCACCCTGCGTCGCCGGGTTCAGGCCGAGGTCGGATTCACGAATCGCTTTTTCAATCTTCGCGCCCATGCCCTTTTCCCAGGGCTGAACGCTGATCGTGCGGGCGTCGAGCAGGCTGACGTTGGCGACCTGGCTGATCGGCACCATCGAACCGTAGTAGTCGACCTGCACCTGGTCGAGGATGCCCGGGTGCGCGCGCCCCGTGCGGATCTTGTGCAACTCGCCCTTGAACGATTCGATCGACCGGGCCATCTTCTGCTCGGCGGTCTTCTTGATGTCTGAAATGCTCATGACAACGCTCTCTTCAACAGTCAAACACTCGCCGGCTCAAACGTGAACCAGCGTGCCTTCGTCTTCGCCCTGCACCACCCGCTTCAACGCACCCGGCTTAAAGATGCTGAACACCCGGATCGGCAGCTTTTGGTCGCGGCAGAGCGCGAACGCGGTCGCATCCAACACCTGCAGGTTCTTCGTGATCGCCTCGTCGAAAGTGATCTCGGAGTA
>JANLUW010000400.1:0-11171 GCA_031363645.1 Rhizobacter sp.
CCGGTCGGCCTGGGCACGCGTTGCACGCACGGCCGGGCCTTTCGAACCGTTCAGGATGCGGAACTGGATGCCCGCTTCGTCGGTCGCTGCGGCCATCGCGCCGCCGAGCGCATCGACTTCCTTGACGAGGTGGCCTTTGCCGATCCCGCCGATCGACGGGTTGCAGCTCATCTGGCCGAGTGTCTCGATGTTGTGGGTCAGCAGCAATGTGGCCGCGCCCATGCGCGCCGAGGCGAGCGCCGCTTCGGTGCCGGCATGGCCGCCGCCGATCACGATCACATCGAATTCTTTCGGGAACAACATCGTCTGGCCTGATTTTTGAGCAGACAAGATTGTAGGCAGCCGCGTCCGATACGTCACCCGCAGGGACGGCGGCAGCGTGCATTGCGGTGATCGTTGCCGTTACCTATCAGGCCGGCCGCAGCATCTCGATGTGCGCGATCCCGTCTTCGAGGTACGGCAAGCCGACAGCGGTGAAGCCGAAGCCCGCATAGAAGCGCTCCAGCCGACTTTGCGCCGAGATGCGAATGCCTTGGCCTGGGAACGCCTCGCTGCAATGCGCGACCGCGAGCCGCACGAGCTCGCGGCCGAGCCCGGTGCCACGTGCGGCGCTCATGGTGATCACGCGACCGATCGACGGCTCGGCGTACTTGAGGCCCGGGTGCACGACTCGCGCGTAAGCGAGCGGCAGCGTGCGGTCCTCCGACCACGCGGCGAGGTGGAAGGCGTGCGCGTCGACGCCGTCCGCATCGAGGTAGACGCAGTTTTGCTCAAGGCAGAAGACCAGTTGGCGCGCCATGTAGATCGCCTGCAGCTCGAAAACATCGAGCGCGTCGAAGCGACACCAGCGCCAGAGCAGCAGGGAGAGCGTCGTCGACATTTCAGCGCACGGCCACACTGCGCAGCGTGCGCGCGACGAACCACACGCTGCCCGCCGCCAGCAGCGCACAAATCGCTGTCGGCACGGCGAGCTGTTCGAGCGTGAAGGCCTCGCCTTTGAGCACATGCGTCATCAACAGGTTTTGCGCCAGCGCCGGCACCCACAGGTACAACGGCGATTCTTCGCCGAGGCTGAACACATTGATCAGCGGCAGCAGCGAGGCCGCGAGCATCACGACCGTCGTGCTCGCCTGCGCCTCCTTGAAAGTCTTGCAGCGGATCGCCACCGCCATCAGCAAGGCCGACACGGCGGCGGCGAAGGGCAGCAGCACGACGAGAAACAGCAACACCTCGTGCACGCCGTACTGGAACATTGCCGCCAGCGTGTCGCTGCGCAACAGCCACTGGCCAGGCAGGAAGCTGAAGCACGCCAGCACCGCGATCAGCATGCCGACGCTCGCGACGGCGCCCCACTTGCCGAGCACCAGCACCCAGCGCTCGGCCGGGTTCATCAGCAGCGGTTCGAGCGAGCCGCGCTCGCGTTCGCCGGCGGTGGTGTCGAGGGCCGCGTTGAGTGCGCCGGTCAGCACCGCCATCAACACGAAGAACGGCAGAATGCCGGTGATTTGCGTGGCGCGCGTTTGCGTGCTCGCGAGGTCGCGATCGGCCACTCGAATCGGTTCGAGCGCATCGGGCGAGACGCCACGCAGCGCGAGCGTGAGCGTCGCGCGTTCGCGGCTGAAGCCTTCGAGCAGACGCGAGACGCGCCCGGCGCTGGCCTGCGAGCGCTGGTTCGCGCTGTCGGAGACGATCTCGATGATCGGCGCTTCGCCACGCACCAGCGCCGCCTCGAAATCATCCGGCACGACGACGACCGCATCGGCCAGCGTCGCTTGGCGCAGTTGCTGCTCGTAGTTGGCCGGCGCGGGCTTGACGGTGTAGGTCTGGCGCGCAAGAAAGTTGACCAACGTGGGCGCACGGTCGATGCCGGCGAAGACGACCTCGCGTTGCTCGGCGTTCGCTTCGAGCGAGGCCACGAGCCCTGAGATCGCGAGCAGCACCAGCGGGCCCATCAGCACCGACGAGGCAAGCACGGCCATCATCGTGCGGCGGTCGCGCAGTGCGTCGACGATCTCCTTGCGGTAGATCGTCCAGAGCGTCATCAGGCGATTCATGCCGCCACCCCCTGCGCTTGCTCTTCGGCGAACGCGAGCTTCACGAATGCCTCTTCGAAGTCGTCTTCGCGCGTTTGCGCGAGCAACTCGGGCACCGTGCCGGTCGCGACAGTGCGGCCGTGCGTGACGACGACGACGCTGTCGCACAGCCGCTCGACCTCTTGCATGATGTGGGTCGAAAACACGATGCACTTCGCGCCGCCGGCGGGCGTGCGCAGCCAGCGCAGGCTCTCGCGCAGTGCGCGCGTGGCGAGCACGTCGAGGCCGTTGGTCGGCTCGTCGAGCACGATGTTGGCGGGGTCGTGAACCAGCGCGCGCGCCAACGCGGTTTTCATGCGCTCGCCCTGGCTGAAGCCTTCGGTGCGGCGGTCGAGCAGGGCGCGCATGTCGAACATGTCGGCGAGCGCCTCAGCTCGCGCGTTAGCGGTGTCGTGCGCCATGCCTTGCAGCCGGCCGTAGTAGGCAATGTTCTCGCGCGCAGTCAGCCGTGGGTAGAGACCGCGCGCGTCGGAGAGAACACCCATGCGCGCGAGTGCTTCGCGCGGTCGTGCGCTCACGTCGATGCCGTCGACGCTGATTCGGCCGGCGTCGGCCGGGATCAATGCGGCGAGCATCCGCAGCGTCGTCGTTTTGCCGGCGCCGTTCGGGCCGAGCAGGCCGGTGATTTGGCCGTCGGGCGCATGCAGGTTCACGTCTTTCACGGCCTGCACGACCCGCGGCGGGCTGCGCTTCAGCGTGAATGTTTTCTGGCCACCGGCCGGCGCGCTGAACGACTTGGCGAGGTGCTCGATGTGGATCACTTCGCCGCCCCTTTCGCATCGGCTTTCGCGTCGGCATTCCCCAGATCGATCGGCCGAAACACGCCGGGCCGTGGGATCGATTTCAGGCAACTCGCGTCGACCGCGGTCGCGGCCTTGTCGTCGGCCGCGTCGATGAAGCGGTACAGCACATCGCGCGCGCAGCCGATGCCGAGCACGCTGTGGCCGGCGTTCGGCACGACGACCAGTTGGGCCGCCGGCCCGAGCGCCTTTGCGACGCGCTCGGCGTGGCGTGGCGGCGTGACGGGGTCGAGCCCCCCGGTGAGCAGCAGCGCGGGCGTGCGCGATGGCGCCATCGTGTAGAACGCCGCCGGCACCGCGCCGCGCGGCCAATCGGCACACACGCGCTGGTAGATCGTCGCCTGCGTGTTGCCGAAGTCGGCGCCGGGCCGGTCGGTGGCCTTGGACATCAACGGCGCGTCTTCAGCGCAAACGACCGAGAAGTGCATGCCCATCGACAGCCGCAGCCCGCGCCGCGAGCCGAGCAGCGAACCCATGCCGACGAGGCCCTCGTAACGCCCCGCGACAGCCTCCGTGATGGCAGCCGGCAGGGCAGCGGCCAGGGCGGGGTTGTAGAGCGCGCCGCGCACGGCGGTGAGCACCATGTCGCGGGTCAACGTGAAGCGCTCGGGTGCGCCGCTCAGCGGGTGCGGCGCCGTCGCGGGCTTGGGCAGGCTTGCGAGCAGTGCGGCCCAGTCGGCGCGCAACTTCGGGTAGGCCGTGGCGCAGTCGGGCTGCTTTTCGCAGGCGGCGAGCGAGGCATCGAATGCGGCCTGGCCGTCGGTCGAGAAGCTCGCGGGCAAGACCATGTCGGGCGGCGCGACCGAGTCGAGCACCGCGCGCCGCACCGCGTCTGGAAACTGCCGCATGTACTCGAGCACCGCGCGCGTGCCGTACGAAACGCCGATGAGGTTGATCTGCGATGCGCCAAGCTGCTCGCGCACAGCGTCGAGGTCGCCCATCGCGAGCGTCGTCGTGAAGAAGCCGAGGTCGGCCGGCGTTTGGATGTACGGCTTTTTCAGCAGCGCCGCCTTGCACCGCATCAGCAATTTGATTTGCGCATCGTTGTCGGCCTGTTCGCCGAGCGATTCACGTTTCGATTCGGGGCAATCGAGCGGCGCGCTTTTGCCGGTGCCGCGCTGGTCGACGAACACGATGTCGCGCCGGTTGTTGAGCCGGCCGAATAGCGGCATCACCTGCGGCGCGACATCGATCGCGCTCTGGCCCGGTCCACCGCCAATCAGGAACACCGGGTCGGGCCACCTCCGCCGCGCCATTGCCGGCACGACGACGTAATGCACGTCGACTTTCGGGCCATCCGGCCGCGCCGGATCGAGCGCGCGCCGTATCACGCCGCACTTCACGCTGTTGCGAAGGCCGGCGACGCGGCAGTCGGTCAGCGGCTGCGCGCTCGCGGCGCCAGCCGCAACGCTCTGCACGAGCGCCAGCGCGAGCGCGCCAGCCGCAACGCGATGGCCGCGCACTACTCGCCGAGCAGGCGCTTGATCTCGCCGCTCTTGATGAGCTTTTCCAGGTCGTCGGCGCCGCCGATCAGGTTGCCCTTGACGAACACCATCGGAAACGTCGGCCAGCCGCTCCAAGCCTTGAGCGCGCCGCGCGGCTGCCATTCGCCGAAGTAGCTGCCGTAGCCGAGGTAATGGAACGCGATCTCGGCCTTGCCGAGCAGGCGCCGCGCGCGCCGGCAATACGGGTTGCCCGCCATGCCGACGACAAGCACGGGGTTCGACAGCGCCGCGGCGTTCACGTTGTGGACGATATCGGCGTGCCGGTTCGCGACCGTGTCGCGGATCGCCGAGTGGAGGCGTGATTCGTCGAGCGTCTGACGGGGCATGGGTGGGCGCCTTTCCTGTTTCGGAAAAGTCAAGAGCCTAGCGCATGGCGACCGGTCCATGGACCCCGTGACAGGAGCGGGTCGATGGTCACGAACGCGATGGGGAGTCAGGGCTGCGACGCGAGAGCCACGCAAATCTCGCCGTAACGCGGTGTAATGCCACTTCCGCAACTCCTGACCGACGCACCATGAAGCTCTACTACAGCCCCGGCGCCTGCTCGCTCGCGCCGCACATCGTGCTCCATGAATCGGGCCTGCCGTTCACGCTCGTCAAGGCCGACCTGAAGGCCCACAAGCTCGAAGACGGCAGCGACTACTACCCGGTCGCGCCCAAAGGCCAGGTGCCGTTGCTCGAACTCGACAACGGCGAGCGCCTCTCCGAAGGCCCGGTGATCAGCCAGTACGTCGCCGACCAGGCGCCCGCGAAAAACCTCGCGCCAGCCAACGGCACGATGGCGCGCTACCGCGTGCAGGAGTGGCTGAACTTCATCACCAGCGAGTTGCACAAAGGCGTCGGCGGGCTGTTCAACCCCGCGATGCCCGACGACGGCAAGGCCGTGCTCCGCGCAAAGGCCACCTCGAAGTTGCAGTGGGTCGACGCGCAACTCGAAGGCAAGCTTTACCTGATGGGCGACGCCTTCAGCATCGCCGATGCCTACCTGTTCACCGTGACGAACTGGACCGCCCACACCGGCATCGACATCTCGGGCATGAAGCACCTGGGCGCCTTCCAGGCCCGCATGGCCGCACGGCCTGCGGTGCAGGCCGCAATGAAGGCCGAAGGGCTGATGAAGTGATGACGGCGGCACGGCTCGGGGTCGCGCTGCTCGCGTTCGCGGGGTTCACGGCGTTCGGCGCCACGGCCGCGCGGCCAGATGCCGGCCGTCACGACGCGCAATTTTGCGTCGCCACCTTGCCGAACGCGCCGAACTGCGGCCCGGCACAAGTCGACCTGCGCGCCGACGGCACGGTGCGACTGCGCGTCGACGACATCGCCTACAACATGAAGCTCAACAGCAGCCAGGTCGCGGTGGTGGTAACGCACAACGTCGTGCAGATCGACGCGTTCACCGCGCCCTACGCGTGGGTCGGCAACACGCTGCAGTTTGGTGACGGCGATCGCAACGCGCGCTACGAGATTCGTTTCGCAACCCGCAAGCTTCGATAAGGAGCACACCTGTGCAGTTCAGCGACGTGACTCACCAGCGCTCCATGTAGGGACGCAAGTCGAGCTCGAAGGTCCACGCGTCGCGCGGCTGCATGTGCAGGTGCCAGTAGTTCTCGGCGATGTGATCGGGGTTCAGGATGCCGTCTTGCTCCTTCAGCGCGTAGCGCTTGGGGAAGGTCGAGCGGATGAATTCGGTGTCGATCGCGCCGTCGACCACCACGTGAGCCACATGCACGCCCTGCGGCCCCAGTTCGCGCGACATGCTCTGCGCCAACGCCCGCAGCGCGTGCTTCGCGCCCGCAAAGGCGGCGAAGTTCGCGGCACCGCGCAGCGCAGCCGTTGCGCCCGTGAAAATGAGGGTGCCGCGGCCGCGCGTGACCATGCGTTTGGCCACCTCGCGCCCGTTCAAAAAACCGCCGAAGCAGGCCATCTCCCAGACCTTGAAGTACTTGCGTGCGGTCTCGTCCAGCACGCTGCAGGGTACGTTCGCGCCGATGTTGAACACCAGCACGTCGATCGGCCCAACCTCGCGCTCGATCTGCTCGACGAGTGCGATCACGTCGTCTTCCTTGCGTGCATCCGAACCGAAGCCGTGCGCTGAGCCGCCGGCCGCGAAGCGCTTCGCGATCGCGCCGCCGGTCGCGTTACCGGCGCCGATCACCAATGCCACCTTGCTGTCCGGGTTCGTCGCCATGGCTGATCTTCCTTTGAAGGACTGCGCCTCGTGGACTACGAACTCGCCCCATGCGCAAATCAGTCGAGTTCTTCGCGCTGTGCGCGCAAGCCGGCGCCGAGCTGGTCTACCGGCCGATGCTGCTCGGCGGTGTGTTCCAGGCGACAGGCAACGCCTCGCCTGCCACCGTGCCGGCCAAGGCCCACTACATGACCGCAGACATGGCGCGCTTCGCCCGCCGATACGGTGTGCCGCTGGCCACGAACCCGTTTTTCCCAATCAACACTTTGCTGCTGATGCGCGGCGCGACCGGCGCGTCGATGCGGGCGCCCGAGCGCTTCACGCCTTACCTGGCCGGCGTGTTCCATGCGCTGTGGGTCGAGCCGCAAAACCTCAACGATCCGGCCACCGCCGCTGCGGCGCTTGCCGCGGCCGGTTTCGACCCGACCGAGGTGATGGGCTGGGCCGACGACGCTGAGGTCAAGACCGCGTTGCGTGCCACCACCGAAGAAGCGATTTCGCGCGGCGTGTTCGGCGCACCGACGATGTTCGTCGGCACCGACATGTTCTTCGGCCAGGACCGGCTCGATTTCGTGCGCGAAGCGTTGGGTTGAGAGCCCGGCCCGGTTCGACTGGTGTTAAAACGTCGCCTCTTCCAACCAACCCGAGACAGACATGAGCGCAGACAGAGACCGCGGCACCCGCCGAGAAAAACAGAAGCGGGCGAAAGACGAGAAGAGGGCCGCGAAGCAGCAACGGCCGGCTCCGGCCAAGCAAGCGGCGGCCTGACCGCCTAACCGCGAAGCGCCCCACTGCGCCGCTTTACGCAGTCGCCTTCAACGCCCGCTTGAACAGACCCGCACAACTCACGCGCTTCGGATCGCCCGCATCGAGCGCGCTGCACACGCCGTCGAGTTGCGCCTGCAGGCGCTTCATCGCCGCAGCGTGTGCACCACCCTTGTTCCACGCCTGCAGCTTGGTGCCGACGCGCTGCAGCGAACGCCCGCTGCGCTCGTAGAAAGCGTCGGGCTGCTTCGCGGCTTCGGTCAACAACTGGCTCGCGGCTTTCTCGATGCGCGCCTCTTGCGTCGGCCCGAGCTCGACCAGCGCGTTGACGTAGCTGGCGCCCCATTGCAGCCGCGTGGCGGGGCCTTCGCTTTTGTCGAACGCCTGCTCGTACCAATCGAGCGCTTCGGTCTTGTCGCCGCGCGCCTTCGCATTGCTGGCGAGCTCGCTCATCAGGTAGTAAGGCGAGTGGCTCTTGGCAAGGTTGGCTTTGAGCAAGGCGTCGGATTCGGCGCCGAGGCCCGCTTTCTCGAGCAGGTAAGCGGCCGCGGTGATGACGGCCTGGCGTTCGTAGCCGTCGGTGATTTCGCGGTCCGCGCGAGCGGTTTGCGCGCGGATGTCGGCGAGCAGTGGCACGGGCAGCTTCGGCTTGATTGCTTTCGCGCCATTGCCTTTGGACGCATCGATTGTCGCGAGGTCGACCTGCGCGATGAGTGCGCCCATGCGGTCGGCGCGCGACAAGCTGGTGTCGGCTTCGAAGCGTTTGAGCGCCGCGTCGAACGCGGCCAGCAACTCGGCGCGCTGCGGCGTGCCTTTGGCGCTGAGCGCGCGCGTGATGTCAATCGCGGCGTTGGTCAGCACGTCCATGTGGGTGCGTGCGGTGGGTGCGTCGGCCAGCACCTTCAGCAGCGCGGCTTGCGCCGTGGCATCGGGCTTGGCGGGCTGCTTGTCGTCGACCGCGGCGAGCGCTTTGAGGCGCAGGCGGGTCGCGATCTCGGCCTGGTCGGCGGGGCAGGCATCGGCGAGTTGTGCGAGCAGCGCGTGCAGGCCGTCTTTGAGCACGAGTTGCTGCTGGTCCGTGTCGAAGGAATAAAACGCGAGCAGGCGCCAGTCGTTCGCCGTCAGGCCAGCGCCGCCTGCCTTGGCCTGCGCCAGCACTTCTTTGACCGGTTTCTGCGCGTTCATGCCGAGTGTCAGCACTTGTGTGTAGCGCTCGGCTTCGACCTCGCCGGGCAACCGGGTCAGCTCGGTGCCTTGCGGGTTGAACAACACCATTGTCGGGTAGCCGCTGACCTTGAATCGGGTGCCGAGCTTTTGCGCACCGGGGCTGTCGCCGTCGATGTAGACCGGCACGAAGGCACGCGAACGCTCGATGAAATCCTGCCGATTGAAGAGAGTGGCCTTGACTTGGTTGCACGGCGGGCACCACTTGGCGCCCCAGTAGACGAACACCGGTATGGCCTCGACCCGGGCCAGCGCGAAGGCGGCGTCGACATCGGCATCGTTCGAGGCGTACTTCCACGCGATGCCGGCATCTGCATGTTCGGCCGGCTTCGCGGCGGTCATGGAGGGGGCCGCAGCCGCGACCGGCCTGGCGACCTCGGCGGGCTTCGAGCACGCGGCCAATAACGCAGCCGATGCGACGACGGCAACAGCAACGGCAGTCAGTGCGGGGTGGGCGGTGCGAAACATCGAAGGGCTCCTGGCAGCAGTGCGCAGTGTAGGGATCGGCCGTCGGATAAGGTGACTGCAACGGCAACGGCAATCAGTCGACCGGCGCAGGCGCCTCACGCACCGGGTTGTTCGGCTTGCCCGAAGCGTACTGGGCCACGGCGACGCCAGCGAGCGTCAGCGCCGCGCCGGCGAGCTTGGCGCCGGTGTAGCCCTCGCCGGTGAGCGCCCACGCGACGAGGCCGGCCACCGGCGGCATCAGGTACATCAGCGGTGCGCTGCGGGCCACGCCGCGCACCGCGTTGACCCAACCCCACACCAGCCAGCCCAAAAATGCCGAGATCAGCACCGCGTAGCCAAGGCCCAGCCAAATCAGCGGGCGCACCGCGCTCCAGTCGACCGCGAGGCCGGCGGGCAAGCTCAGCAACACGACCGGGCCGCTGCCGAGCAGGGTGGCATACGTCATCACCGTGACGCCACCGTGGCGCTCGATCAGCGGCTTGGCGCTGACCGTGTAGTACGAGAAGAACGACGCAGCGACGAGCAAGGTGAGGTCGCCGCCGCTAGCCTGCCAATGGCCGCCGAGGAGCTTGTCGGAGAGGAACACGAGCACACCGGCGCAGGCCACTGCGACGCCCGCGACTTGCCCGCGCGTCAATTGCTCATCGCCTCGCCAGCGCAGGATAAGCAACGTGAACACCGGCCCGCAGGCCAGGATCAGCGAGCTCGAAAACGCGGTCGACCAATGAATGCCATAGGTCACCAGGCCGACATGCAACAAGTGCCCGGCCAGGCCCAGTTTGAGCAGCGCGAACACGTCGGCGCGTGGCACGCGCGGCCATTTGAAGCCATACCGCCACAGCAGCAGCGCGGTGGCCGCCGCCGGCATCATCAGATAACGCGCAAACAGAAAGCCGCCCGGCGAAATCGCGGTGAACACCGCCTTTTGCACGCTGAAGTTCGCGCCCCAAACGACGACCATCACGATCGCCGCCCACAGCGCCTGGCGCGCGCGATCGGGTGCGTGATGCTTTGCGTGCGCGGGTGCGTGCTCAACCACGCTTGTTGTAGGCCGTCTTCGGCGTGTGCACCTGCGGCGCGAACGGGTTCACGACCACGAGTTCGTCGAACTGCGCGCCGGTCTGAAAGTCTTCGGAAAAAAGTGTCGTGCAGCCGGCGTCGAGCGCGGCTTGCAGGATCAGCGCGTCCCACGCCGAGAGTTGGTGGCGCTGGCTCAGTGCGAGGCCGCGCAGCACGGTGTCGGCACTCGCCGGCACGATGCGCTCCTGGGCGAAAGTAGTCACCACTTCGAGTGCGTCGGCATCACCGAGCCGCTTCTTACGTGTCAGTGTGACGTAAAGCTCTTGCAGCACCTGAGTGCTCAGCACCATGTCGCGCGCCGACATGTGCTCGGTGACGAGCTGCTGCGCGAGCGCCTGTTTGTGCGGCTCGGCACGGTCGAACACGTACACCAGCACGTTGGTGTCGAAGAAGCAACTCACCGCGGGCCGAGCCCCGAATACAGCGACTCGCGGCCTGGCCAGAGCGGCTCGTCGGCCGCGTGCACTTTCTTCGCGAGCACCTTGATGCGGGCGATGCGCGCATCGGCATCGCTCGCGCCCTGCGCGAAGGCCTCGATCGCCTGCCGGCAGATCTCGTTGACGCTCGTGCCTTGCTGCACCGCCTTGATGCGCGCCGCGCGGAGCAACTGGTCGTCGACCGCAATCGTCATGTTGGCCATGTCGGGCTTCCGTGGAAACACGGGATCAGTGTAACACTGAGCCTGTGTCGATCAGGTCGCCGGCTTGTCGCTCAGCGCCTTCATGTTGTCGAGCAACTCCTTGCTCATTGGCGCGTTCAGGTTGATGCCCTTGGGCGGGATCGGCGACATGAACCACTTGGTGTAGAGCTTCGTGAACTCGCCGCTGGTCATCAGGTTCGCGAGCGTCGTGTCGACCAGCTTCTTGAACGCCGGGTCGTCGAGCCGCAGCATGACCGCGTAGGGCTCGACCTGGATCGGTTCGCCCACTATCGCGAGCGAGGCCGGGTTCTGGCTGCTGGCGCGCAGGCCGTAGAGAAGGATGTCGTCCATGCCGAACGCCACCGCGCGGCCGGTCTCGACCATTAGCGCCGCGTCGGCATGGTCTTT
>JANLUW010000417.1:0-3443 GCA_031363645.1 Rhizobacter sp.
CCGGTAAGCTGGCCAACCGCCTCCATCTTCTGCGACTGGCGCAGTTGCTCCTGCGCGGCCTGAAGGTCGGCGGCGGCTTGCTTTTCGGCCGTCACGTGGCGGCCACTGGCGTAGATCAGCCCCTGCTCGGGCGCCGCGACCCACGAGACCCACCGGTAGCTGCCGTCGTGGTGGCGCACGCGGTCGTCCTAGCTGGGCAGCAGGCCGTTGGCCGCGGTGGCCAGTCCGCCGCCGCCGGTGTCGGCTTCGTCGGGGTGGTTGAATTCGAGGTGGCTGCGGCCGATCACCTTGTGCGGCAGCCAGCCCAGGATCGCTGTCCAGGCTTCGTTGGCGGAGCGGATCATGCCATTGGCATCGACCATGATCTGCAGGTCGCACGAGTCCTTCCAGGCGCGGTCGCGCTCGCGCGTGCGTTCTTCGACGCGGGTTTCGAGCGTGGCGTTGAGGAGTCGGTGCAGCGATCGGCACGCCCGCAATCGCAGCGTTTTCGTCGAGGCTGAAAAAGTGCGCGATCGCCTTGTCGGTATAGATCAGGTCGGTGGTCAGGTCCCGGTCCCAGATGCCGATAGTGCCGGCAACGCCGAGCGCCAAGTTCAGCCGCTCTTCGCTTTGCGAGAGTCGCTGTTCGGCTTGCTTCAGCGCGGTGATGTCGCGACCGACCGAGACCAGTTGCACGGGGCTCCCGTCGGCCCCGGCGATCGGTGAAATCATCACGTCCCACCATTTCGGCGTGCCTTTGTGCGTGGCGCAGAAGCTTTGAAACCGGCCGGTGCCGCCGGCGCAGGCCGCGGCCAGGGCGGCGCACGCGGCCTCGTGGTCGGCGCCGCTCCAGACCCGCAGCCACGAGAGGCCGATCACCGAGTCGACATCGGTGATCTCCATCGCTTCGATCCCGCCGGGGCTGACGAACAGCGTGTGGCCTTCGGGGTCGAGCACGACAGTGCAGTCGCGACCCGAGTTCAGGATCAGCGTGTTCAGGCCACGCGCTTCGCGCAGCGTTTGCTCGGCGAGCCGCGTGGCCGGGAAGTCGGGCGCGGCATGGAGCGGCACGCTGAGCAAAAACTCTTTGTCGGCGCGCTGGGCTTCGGCGGCATTGCGCTGCGCCTCGGCGGCGTCACGCTGCTGGGTGCGGTCGCGCACGATTTTGAGAAAGCCGAGGTGCGTGCCCACCTCGTCGCGCAGCGGCATCATCTCGCCGACGGCCCAGAAACGCGAGCCGTCGGCGCATACGCGCCAGCGTTCGTCGTTGGCACGGGTTTGCGCGATTGCCTGTGCCATCTCTGATTCGGCCCGCCCGACGGTGCAGTCGTCGGCGGTCAAGACGCGGTCGGCCGACGTGCCGCGCATCTCTGCTGCCGACCAGCCTAAGAGGCGCTCGGCGCGGGCATTCCATTCGGTCACCCGGCCTGCGCAGTTCATCGCGACGATCGCGAATTCGATCGCGCTTTCGAGGATCGCGCGGTGGCGCTTCGGCGACTGCGCGCAGTTGCGCGATTCCGGCTTCGAGCTCGGTTTTGCGTCGGAGCAGGCGATCGATGTCGGACTCGTGCCTCGGCGGCTCTGCGTTGGGTGAACTGGACGAAATGACAATGGGCGGTCAAGGCGCTATTCTGCGCACCGAAACCTTCACCGGAGATACCTTCTTGCGAAGCCGCAGCATCCTCTATGTCGAAGACAACGACGACATCCGCGAGACCATCGGCATGCTGCTCGAAGGCGAGGCCCGCGAGGTCGTGTTGTGCGCCAGCAGCGAGGCCGCACTGGCAGCGTTGGCGCAGCGCGAATTCGACATTTTGATCACCGACGTGAGCCTGCCCGGTTTGTCGGGCACCGAGCTGGCGCGGCGCGTGCTCGCGAAGAACCCGGCGAAGTGGGTCGTGCTGTGTTCGGGCTACGAGTTCGGCGACAGCCTCCAGACGCTCGGCCCCAACGTGCGATCGCTGCCCAAGCCGTTCGAGCCGGAGGAGCTGGAGCGCCTGCTGGCCGAGATTTTTGCGGCCACGCCGTCGGGCTGAAGCGCAGCAGGCATTCACGATGAACAAGGCCTTCACGCGCGAGTCCGACTCAGCCGGCGACGACGATGGAGACGACATCGCGCCGCCCGCATTGCCCGCCGGCGGTAAAAACTACCTCACGCCCGCCGGCTACGCGCGCCTGCGCGCCGAGTTGCTGAGCCTGCTCGACGACGAGCGGCCCAAGATCGTCGAGATCGTTTCGTGGGCCGCGAAGAACGGCGACCGCTCCGAAAACGGTGATTACCTCTACGGCAAAAAACGCCTGCGCGAGATCGACCGCCGCATCCGCTTTTTGACCAAGCGGCTGGACATCGCCGAGGTCGCCGACCCGTCGCTGCACCACGGCCGCGACCAGGTCTTCTTCGGCGCGACCGTGACCTACCTAAACCGGCGTGGCGAAGAGCGCACCGTCACGATCAAAGGCATCGACGAGGTCGACAACCTGAACGGTGAGATCAGCTGGATCTCGCCGATCGCGCGGGCGCTGCTCAAGACACGTGTGGGCGATGAATTGCAGCTGATGACGCCGGGCGGGCTGGAGCAGATCGAGGTCACCGCGGTGCGTTACCCGGCTCCCGATGTGAAGTCGATCTAAGGTTTGACGCGGGAGACGCGCAGCACCGCGGGCGACCGTTTGAGCGCGCGCATCACATCGGCCAGATGCAGGCGGTCGCGCACGCTGAGCAGCAGTTGCAACTCCGTGGTCTCGGCGGCCGGCTCGTTGCCCATCTCGATATGGGTGATGTCGGCTTCGGCCTCGCTCACCGCCTGAGCCACCTGCGCGAGCACGCCTTTGCCGTTGTTGACGAGCAGGGTGACGGCGGTCTCGAAGGTGCGCGTGGGTTGCTCGGCCCAGTCGACGCCCATCCAGCGTTCGCTGTCGCGCTCGAACAGCCGCTTGCCGACGCTGCATTCGCCCGTGTGCACCATCAGCCCCTCACCGCGGCCGAGGTAGCCCACGACATCGTCACCGGGAATCGGCCGGCAACACTGCGCGAGCTGCACCGAAGCGCCTTCGCTGCCGTCGATCAGCACCAGGCCTTGCGATGGCGCGTCGTCGTCGGCGTAGCGGCCCATCGTCAGCGTGATCGCATCGGGCCGGGTGCCGTGCTCGGCCATCAGCTTGGTCAGCCGCTTCGCGACGATGGTCGCGATCTTGCGGCCGAGGCCGAGGTCGGTGAACAGGTCTTCGCGGGTCTTGTTGCCGCTCCAGCGCGTGAGCTGCAGCCACAGCGTGGCGTCGTCCGGCTCGCCGCTCGGCAGGTGGAGGCCTTCGGCACGCATCGCCTGCGCGAGCATCTTTTCGCCGAGGTCTTGCGACTCTTCCTGCTCCATGTTTTTCAGGTAATGGCGGATCTTCGAGCGCGCGCGGCCGGTGCGCACGAAGTTGAGCCACGCCGGGTTCGGCCGCGCGCCCGGCGTGCCGAT
>JANLUW010000448.1:0-12784 GCA_031363645.1 Rhizobacter sp.
AACTCCATCAACGGTGTTGCCGGCATCGAGTCGCTGCGCTCCAATTCGATTCAGGGCCTCTCGGTGGTCACCGCCACGTTCGGCCCGAACAGCGACATCTACCGCAATCGCCAAGTGATTGCCGAACGGCTCACGTCGCTGACCGGGCAGTTGCCGCAGGGCGTTCAGCCGCCGTTGATGACACCGCTGACCTCGTCGACCAGCATCGTGCTCGCGGTGGGGCTCACGTCCGACAAGCAATCGCTGATGGACCTGCGGACGCTGGCGGACTGGACCATCAAGCAGCGACTGCTGGCCGTCCCGGGCGTTGCCAAGGTGGCCGTGTTCGGGGGCGAAGCCAAGCAATTGCAGATTCAGATCCGACCCGAGCGCCTGATCCAGTACCGGCTGTCGATCGCCGAAGTGTTGGCCGCTGCCCGCAACGCGACCGGGGTCCGCGGAGCGGGCTTCATCGACAACCCGAACCAGCGCATCGTGCTGCAAAGCGAGGGGCAGGCATTGACGCCGAGCGCGCTGGCCAAGACCGTGGTGCTGCATCAAAACGGCAGCAATGTTTCGCTGGGGGACGTGGCCGATATCGTGGAGGCGCCCGAGCCGAAGATCGGTGGCGCATCGATCATGGGCAAGCCCGGCGTGCAGGTGGTCGTGTCCGAGCAGTACGGTGCCAACACGCTGGAAGTGACGCAACGCGCCGAGTCGGCGCTGCAGGAGCTGCGCCCGGCCATCGAAGCGCAAGGCATCGCGCTGACGGCCGACTTGTTCCGGCCCGCCAACTTCATCCAGTTGGCGACCGACAACGTCAAAAGTTCGCTCGCCATCGGCGCGGTCTTGGTCGTCGTCGTCTTGGGCCTGTTCCTGTTCAACTTCCGAACCGCGCTGATTTCGATCGCCGCCATTCCCCTGTCACTGCTGATGGCGGTGACCGTGATGGAATATTTCGGCTACAGCCTGAACACGATGACGCTGGGCGGTTTGGCGATTGCCATCGGCTTGCTGGTGGACGACGCGGTCATCACGGTCGAAAACATCTTTCGGCGCCTGCGCGAAAACGGCGACGCTGTCGATGGCGCCCAGCCGAAGCCGGCCCTGCAAGTCGTGCTGGCCGCGGCCTGGGAAGTGCGCAGCGCCGTCGTCTACGCCACGCTGGCAATCGCGCTGGTGTTCGTGCCGGTGCTGACGATGTCGGGCATCGCCGGCAGACTGTTCGCGCCGCTCGGCGTCGCCTACATTCTCGCCACGCTGGCTTCGCTGCTGGTGGCTCTGACGGTGACACCGGCCCTGTCGCTCACGCTGCTGACGCGTCGCCGTCTGGCGGAACACGAACCGCCGGTAGTGCGCTGGTCGAAGGCGAAGTACAGCGCATTGCTGGCACGCGTCGAACGGCGCCACAAGGGCGTCGTCATCGCCATCGTCGTCATGACGCTCGCGACGCTGGCCACGCTGCCGTACTTCGGCGGCGGCTTCATCCCGGAGCTCAAGGAAGGGCACTTCATCGTCCACATGTCGGCCGTGCCGGGCACGTCGCTGCAGGAGTCCCAGCGGCTGGGCCGGCAGGTGACGCTGGAACTGCTGAAGCTGCCGTTTGTTCGAGCGGTCGGCCAGCGCGCTGGCCGCGCCGAGAAGGCCGACGACACCTGGGGCACCCACTACAGCGAGATCAACGTCGACCTGAAGCCCTTGCAGGGCGACGCGGCCGAATCGGCACAGGGCGAGATCCGCAAGGCGCTGGCGGCGTTTCCGGGCGTGAACTTCGCGGTCAAAACGTTTCTTACCGAGCGTGTCGAGGAGACGCTGTCCGGCTACACCGCTTCGGTGGTCGTGAACGTCTACGGCAACGATCTCGACATCCTGGATGGAAATGCGCAAGACGTGGCCAAGGCGCTCGGGCGCGTGCCGGGAGCGACCGAAATCCAGGTGCAATCGCCACCCGGGTCACCGCAACTGATGGTCAAGCTGCGGCCGGACCAGATCGCGCGCTGGGGCTTGACCTCGGTCGAAGTGCTCGATGCCGTTCACACCGCGTTCGACGGCGAATCGGTGGGCCAGACGTACGATGGCAATCGGGTGTTCGGTGTCTCCGCCATCCTCGTGCCGAGCCGCCGCCGCACCATCGACGACATCGGCGCGTTGCCGCTGCGAAACCCCGACGGTACCGTTGTGTCGCTGCGTCAGGTGGCCGATTTGTACGAGACCTCGGGTCGCTACATCGTGCTGCACAACGGCGCCCGGCGCGTGCAAACGATCACCGCCAATGTGAGCGGACGCGATGTGAATTCGTTCGTCAGCGACGCCAAGGCCTTGATCGCCGCCAATGTCAAGTTGCCCGCAGGAAGCTACGTGGAGTTCACGGGTGCTGCCGCTGCGCAGGCGCAATCGACACGCGACCTCCTCGTGCACTCGTTGCTCGCGGGCATTGCACTCGTGCTGTTGCTGTCGCTGGTGATGGGCAGCACCCGCAACCTGATGCTCGTGCTGGTGAACCTGCCGTTTGCCTTGGTCGGTGGCATCCTGGCTGTGTTTGCCGGCGGCGGCTGGCTGTCGATCGGCTCGATGGTCGGCTTCGTCACCCTCTTCGGCATCACGTTGC
Source organism: Rhizobacter sp. (assembly GCA_031363645.1). Lineage (GTDB taxonomy): Bacteria > Pseudomonadota > Gammaproteobacteria > Burkholderiales > Burkholderiaceae_C > LMDS01. The sequence goes on from JANLUW010000448.1 coordinate 2,588, forward strand.
GCAACTCGATCATGATGATGTCGCACTACGAGCATCTGGTGACCGACGAGGGTCTGGCCTGGGGGCCGGAGATCGCGATCCGGGGCGCCTCGGAGCGCCTGTCGCCGATCCTGATGACCGCTCTGGTGACGGCCCTGGGCCTGCTGCCACTGGCCATCAGCAGCGGCGATCCGGGTCGCGAGATCGAGGGGCCCATGGCGTTGGTCATCCTCGGCGGGCTGGTCACGTCGACGGCGCTCAACCTTCTGGTACTGCCCGGCCTCGCGTTGCGCTATGCGCGCTTTGGGAAGCACGATGCCTGCACCCAGTCGCCTGTCCTCACCACGCCTGGCGAGCCTGCACAGGCCGATCAGAAGCAGGGCTTTGTCGGGTAGCCGCGCTCGGGGCGCGGCCACCACCACGATGAGCTGCTGTCGAGCACCGGTCGGCCTTGCCGGCTGTTATCGAATACCGGAGTCGCAGCGCCGTTCCGCAGCCGTCGCCGCGCCCTTGCGGATCGTCAGATCGACATGTTGGCAGCGCAAATAAGGCGAACCTTCGGTATCGGCCCCAAACAGCCTGCCCGATCTCGCTCCGCCGCGCCCGTGCAATGCCCAGGTTGTGGTGGCATGCCGCGAAGCGCGGGTTGATCTCAAGGGCTTTCTCGTAGTGCGCAATGCTGGCTGCTAGATCACCGCCATGGCACAGTGCGTTTGCCAGATCATTGAGCCAAGCCGCGTTGGTCGGCCGTAATTCGACCGCACTTCGCAGCAATTGAACCGCACCGCCGAACTCGGCTTGCGCGGTTCGAACGAGGCCCAGTCGATGCAATGAGTCGGCGGGCGGGGTTGCTCGATCAACGCAGATTGGAACCGCACTTCGGCGGTTGTGATCCGGCCTGTGCGCCGCAGTGCGACGCCTTTGCGAACGGTCTCGCCGAAGGAGTTGCCGCCCAGCGATTCGCAGTGCTCCGTCATGGCCGCGGCCCCGGTTCGATTATTTCGGGAACAGCAGCACGAAGCGGCTGCCGCCGCCCGGGCGGTCTTCCAGCCGCACGTCCCACGCGAGGTGTTCCGAGATGCGCTTGGCGATCGCCAAGCTTAAGCCGGCGCCGCTTTGCGACTCGCGCTCGCCGCGCACGAAGCGGTCGAACAACTGTGCACGCACGGAACTCGGCAGGCCCGGCCCGGTGTCCTCGATCACGAGCGAACTGCCCGTCAACAGAACCGCCACCTCGCCCCGTTCGGTGTAGTAACAGGCATTGCGCAGCAGGTTGCCGATGGCCATGCCCGTCAACTCGGGCCGCGCACACACCCAAGCCTCTTCCGGGTCACGCAGGGTGAGTCGAACCGGCTTGCCCACCAGCAAAGGCCGACAGCGCTCCACCTCGCGCTCGACCAGCGCCAGCAGGCCGAGCCGCGGCGCATCCAGCGCCTCTGGCGAACGCGACAGCAGGAGCAGGGCCGCCACGCGATCGGATGTGTCGAGCACGGTGCGATGAATGCACTCGACCACGGGAGCGAGTTGCGGGGTGGTCACCCACCCGGGCCGCGAGGACTTCTGCGGCGCCCAGGATGACGGTCAGCGGCGTGCGCAGCTCGTGTCTCACATCGCCGGTGAACAAACGTTCGCGGAGCAGGAACTGGCGCAGTTGCGCGGTCCGCGACGCGAAGGTGCGGGCCAGCATCCCGATCTCGTCGTTCAATGCCAGCGCTCGGGACCGTTCATCCAACTCGTCCCGCTCGATGGCGCCGGCCAGCTTCGTCAACGGAGCAACCACTCTGCCCGCCGTCAGCCGCCCGAGCGCCACAGCCAACGCGATCGACAGAAAGATGCCCAGACCCAATGCGCCCACGAGCTCGCGCTCGATCTTCCTGAACGCTCCGATCTCGTCAATGGCGACGAATCGCTCGCCTCGCGAGCTGGTGCCGCTGAGCACATCGAGCGTTCGAGTCGCCAGAGTCGCGTCGTGAAATCCCGAGGGCAGCTGCGAAAGCTCCGCGGGGATGTCGGCACCGGCAAAGATTCGGATGCCGGGTGGCAGTTCGGGATTGCCGCCCTGCAGCTTGCGCGCGAAATGCCATTCGGCAATCGACGCCAGTCGCCGTTCGACCAGGTTCTTCTCGGTCTCTCGGACGGCGAAATACACCACCATCGCGAACAACAGACAGACCGCCACTGCCAGCAAGGTGTAGGCGGCGACGATGCGCCGCCGCAGCGATATTTCACGGCTCATCAAGCGTTCTATGCTGCGGCGCTGCGAGCCGATAGCCGATACCCTGGAGCGTCTTGAGCATCGGTGCTTCGAACGGTTTATCGAACGCCTGACGCAGCGAATGGATGTGCGTGCGCAGCGCGTCGCTGTCCGGCGGCTCGTCGCCCCAGATGTCGTATTCCAGTGCTTCCCGGGTCACCACTTTCGGCGCAGCTCGCACCAGCTGCGCCAGCAGCTTGTAGCCTGTGGGCGTGAGCTCGATTCGACGCCCCGAACGTGTCACGGTCCGGGTTGTCGTGTCGAACCTCAGATCGCCCACCTGCATCACCGTCTCGACATGTGCATCGCGTGCGCGCCGCACCAGGGCCTTGAGCCGCACGTCGAGTTCGGCCAGCAGGAACGGCTTCACGAGGTAGTCGTCGGCGCCGCTCTCGAATCCGACGATCTTGTCCTGAATCGTGTCTCGCGCGGTCAGCATGAGCACCGGCGTAGATTGCCGCAACTCCTTGCGCAGGCGCCGGCAAAGTTCCAGGCCGTCGATGCCCGGCAGCGCGAGGTCGAGCACGATGGCGTCGTAGGCGTTACGTCCTGCGGACAACAAACCTGCGTCGCCGTTGCGCTCGCTGTCGAGGATGTACCCCAACGGCTCGAGATAGCCATACAGGTTGGCCACGATGTCCGGGTTGTCCTCGATGACCAGCACGCGCATGAACTTCTCCATGTTTCTACTTTGACTGCTGCTCGTGCAGAACTGGCCGGCAGCGACCGCGACCGCGTCGCCGATCGGCGTGCCGCAAATGCGCCCGAGAGTACGAGGGGCCGTGTCAGTGGTGCGCGAGCGGCACCTTCGGCGCGCGCGATCTGCGCCGCACTGGTCGGATTCGGAAGGAGCGCGCGCAAGATGAGCACCGCCAGCCCAGGCACCACCGACAACAGGATGACTTGCGGAATTTCCATGCCCGACCACTGCAGCAGGGTGGCGGCGATCAACGTCCCCAGCACGGCACCGGCGCAGTCCATGCCGCGGTTCAGGCCATAGGCGCGGCCTTGCATGTCCTTGGGCGCGGCATCGGCCAGGATAGCGTCGCGCGGCGCGCCTCTCAGGCCCTTGCCGAGCCGGTCGGCGCTGCGCAAGACCACGATCGTGCCCCAGTTGCCGGCCAAGCCGATGAGCGGCCGCGACGCGAGCGCAAGCGCGTAGCCGATGAACACCATGGCCTTGCGTCGCTGCGGACGCACATCCGCGCGGCGCCCCGAACAAAGCTTCAAGAGTGACGCCAGCGCGTCGGCAACACCTTCGACCGCCCCGATGGCGATCGGGCCGGCTGCCAGCACGCCGGCGAGCAAGATCGGAATGACCGGCGCGACCATCTGCGACGAGATTTCGTTCAGCAGACTGACGGCCGCGAACATGACGACGGGCAGGGGCAGGCGACGGTGTGAGGTTTGGCGGGGAAGCTCATTGCGCATTGGAGGTCGCCTTCGGGACGGAGCTGATTGTTGCCTCGTCTTTACGCTCAATGCCCACTGCCACGCGAGGCCGGTCTTGGCACCGTAGTTCGTCCGGTGTCAGGGAAGCGTTAAAGCAGCGGCCAAGATTTGGCTGAAGTTGCTAGCGGACAGCCATCCCGATTCAGACCCCGCCGGAGGTTGCACAAATTTGTGCCTCCATGTGGTGCGATTCGAGGTGATTCGAGACTCGAGCAAACCTGGCGCCCATGAAATCGCGGACTGGACTCAGGCCATCGAGGGCGCGGCGCTGAGGTCGCAAGCACCGAGGTCTTCGAGGTGTGCCAGTTGCTTGCATTGGCTCGGCTTGGAACCCGTACTGTCGAGCGCGGCGAGCAGGCGGCGGCGCAGGTCTTCGACAAAGAAATTGCCAACGAGTACCGCAGCTCCATCCTGCCGTACGAGAACAGCGATGTTCGCAAGCAGAACTTTGTGGTGCAACTGCCTGTCGACTTTGGGGAGTTGCATCGCGCGCTCCACCGTATTTTCGTCTGACTCCCGCCGCGCACTGACGATGCCGCGCAGTGCCCGAATGGGCGTAACGTTGCGCTGCTTTGACTCAAGGAAAGACCGTGGCGCCTCTCCTCCGTTCTCGACTCAGGCTGGGCAGCCTCACCTTCGTGTTCCTGTGGTTCCTCATCGGCGGTATCGCGCACTTCGCCGCGACCGAGACGGAAATGCGGATCGTGCCGCCCTGGGTTCCGTGGCCGCGTGCGGCGGTGCTCGTGAGCGGCGTGTTCGAACTGCTCGGTGCGGCCGGGTTGTTGTGGCGACCGACTCGGCGCGCAGCGGGTGCGGGTCTCATCTTGCTGACGCTGGCCGTGACGCCTTGCCACATCTACATGCTGCAGCGTCCGGACCTGTTTCAGGTGCCAATGTGGGCGCTGTGGCTTCGCTTGCCGATCCAGGTCGTGCTCCTCGCGGTGATCGCGTGGAGCACGTTTGCGGAGCAGCGTCGAGGGCATGTCGAGCTCGTCCGCTGATCAAGCCCGCGTACTTCGCCGAGCCCATTGACTGTGGGCCAGGTTGCAAACCCTGAAGCGCCCGCAGTTGCGTGCCCGCAAGCATTCGGCAGCGCTCGCCCGAGCGATACGATCGCGCGATGTATTCGGCCTTCAAGTTCATGCACCTGCTCGGCGTCGTGCTGCTGCTCGGTAACGTGACCGCCAGCGCCGTGTGGAAGGTGTTCGCGAACCGAACCGGCAATGCCGTGGTGGTCGTGTTCGCGCAAAAACTGGTGAGCTACACCGACTGGTCACTGACGCTCGGCGGCGTCGTGCTCGTGATGGTGGGCGGCTACGGCATGACGACTGTCGCCGGACTCGATCTGCGCCTGGGTTGGCTGCTCTGGGGGCAGGTGTTGTTTCTGGTGTCGGGCGTGATCTGGCTGGCCAGGCTGGTCCCGATTCAGATCGCGCAGAGCCGCATGACCAAACAGTTCGTGCCCGGCTCGCCGGTGCCGCGCGAGTACCGAACGCTGTGCACACGCTGGATTGCCTGGGGCGCTGTGGCGACCGTTCCGTTGGTTGCGGCGACTTGGGTCATGGTGGGCAAGTTTTGACGTGGCGCGCGCCGACCCGTTGACGCCACCACTTCGACAAGGCGGGGCGGGGCGGTTCAGTCCTACAGCCCTGAGAGGCGCGTGCGCATTGGCACACTCAGGCCACCCGACCAAAATTCGGCCTTTCGAAACGCCGATCTTTTGCGGGCCTGCATGACACTTTTTCGACATCACTCGTTTGCGCAGTGGACCGCCCTGTTCAAACGCGCGTTCGCGGCATGGGCCGACGACTACGGGCCCAGCATGGGCGCTGCGCTGTCGTACTACAGCGTGTTCTCGATGGCGCCGCTGTTGCTGCTCGTGATCTCGATCGCCGGCCTGGCTTTCGGCCAGGATGCGGCTCGCGGCGAACTGTTCTCGACCATTGCCGGCCTGATGGGCCCGGAGGCAGCGAAGACGCTCGAGGAGATGCTGAGCGCGATGTCGAAGCCCTCGCGCGGCATCACCGGCACCGCCATCAGCATCGGCGCACTCGTGATCGGCGCGACCACCGTGTTCGGTGAACTGCAGGATGCGCTCGACCGCATCTGGCGTGCGCCCGGCCGGGTCAAGGCCGGTGGGCTCTGGGGCTTGCTGCGATCGCGCGTGCTCTCGTTCGGCATGATCCTCGGCATCGCCTTCCTGTTGATGGTTTCGCTCGTGCTGACGGCCGCCGTCTCGGCGCTGGGGCGTTGGTGGGGCGGGTTCTTCGGCGAGTGGGAAGTGCTGCTGCAGGTCGTCAACCTGTGGACCGGGTTCCTGCTGACCGGCTTCGGTTTTGCGTTGATCTACAAGTTCATGCCGCGCGTGAAGGTGCAGTGGCGCGATGTGCTGTGGGGCGCCGTGATCACCTCGCTGCTGTTCAGCGCTGGCAAGTTTTTCATCGGGCTGTACATCGGCAAGACCGGGGTGGCGTCCGGCTTCGGGGCCGCGGGGTCGATCGCGGTCGTTTTCGTCTGGGTCTACTACTCGGCGCAAATCTTTTTGCTTGGCGCCGAGTTCACCTGGATCTACGCGCAAACCTTCGGGTCGCTGCAGGGCGCACGGGTTGTGCCTCCTGCTGCGCAACAGCCGATGCGCGGCGTCGATGGCGCACAAGCGACGCTGACTTGACCGCTCGCAGATCGCCTGCTCGACACCCATTCGAACTGGGCCCTTACACGCGGCGTTCGATCACCCCGGTGGCAGCGGTAGATTCCGGTATGCGCAACCCTCGTCACTGGCCTCTCGGTGCAAAGCTCTCGCTGATCGCGACGCCGTTTCTCTTGCTGGCGATCTGCTCGATCGCGGTGTTGGCGTGGATGTCGTTGCAGCTCGAGGGCGGTGCGGCTTCGGTCAACGAGGCGGGTCGCCTGCGCCTGCAGGCGTACCGCATGACGTTGTCCGTGTCCATGGGCGACGCGGGGGCGCTGCCCCAACAGGTGGCCGAGTTCGATCGCAGTCTGGCATTGCTGCGAAACGGTGATGCCGAGCGACCACTCGTGGTGCCCAGGGACAACCTTGTTCGGCAGCGCTTCTCGACAGTCGAGCAAGACTGGCTCACGTTTCGCAGTCGAATCGTCGACTCGGCGCATGCGGCGATCGTCACGCGTGACGACACGGCCACCTTCGTGTCGCACATCGATGGCTTGGTCGACGGCATAGAAACACACCTCGCGCGCTGGACGGCGTGGATGCACCTGCTGCAACTCGCGCTGATGGCGTTGGCGGTGGTCGGCGTGGCGGTGCTGCTGTACGCGGGCTATGTGTTGGTTCTGGAGCCCGTCGGTTCGCTCAAGCAGGCGATTCGCCGCATTCAGGCCGGCGAACTCGGCGCGCGGGTCGATTGCGCCACGACCGACGAGTTCGGAACGCTGGCAGCGGGCTTCAACGACATGGCGGGGCAGTTGCATTCGATGTACCGCAATCTGGAAGCGCGTGTGCAGGAAAAGACCGCGCAGCTGGAAGACAAGCACGAGCGACTGGAAAGCCTGTTGGAGGTCACTAATCTGGTCACCAAGGCGGTCTCGTTGAACGAGCTGGCCGCAGGCTTCACGAAGCGCATTGCCCGCATCGCGCGCGCGGACGGCGTGGCCCTGCGCTGGTCGGATGAGACCAACCGCCATTACCTCATGCTCGCGTCGCATGGCTTGCCGCAGGCCATGGTCGATGCAGAGCACTGCCTGACCGCGGGGGACTGCCATTGCGGCTCGCCGCTGGCGCCGCCGGGCGCGCGCGTGATCCCGATCCGGACCATGCAGCCCGTGCGCATGAGGCACTGCGCCAAGGCCGGGTTCGAAACGGTGGTGTCGGTTCCGATTCGCCTGCACAAGCGGCTGATGGGTGAGGTCGACCTGTTCTTTCATGCCCAGGTCGACGTCTCGGATGTGGAGCGCACGCTGCTCGAAGCGCTGGCGGTCCAACTCGCCGGCGCGATGGAAAACTTGCGCCTGAATGCGCTCGGGCTCGAAGCCGCGGTGTCGCAAGAGCGCGCGTTCCTCGCGCGCGAGCTGCACGATTCGATCGCGCAATCACTCGCATTCCTGAAAATTCAGGTGCAGCTGATGCGCGACGCCATCGCCAATGGCGACCCTGGGCAAGTACAGCATGTCCTCGGTGAAATCGATCTCGGCGTGCGCGAAAGTTATGGCGACGTGCGCGAACTGTTGATGCACTTTCGCACCCGTGCCACTGCCGAAGACATCGAGCCTGCACTCGAGACCACGTTGCGCAAGTTCGAGCATCAAACGGGCCTGAGGACCACGCTGACGATGCAGGGCGATGGCATGCCGCTGGCCCCGGACTTGCAAATCCAGGTGCTGCACATCGTTCAGGAGGCGTTGTCCAACGTGCGCAAGCATGCGCGTGCGGGCCATGTGTGGCTCGATGTGCAAAAGCAGCCGCAGTGGCGCCTCGAAGTGCGCGACGACGGTCTCGGGTTCGCAGGCCCGAACAGCCGCCAAGACGAGACGCGGGTCGGTCTGCGCATCATGGCCGAGCGGGCCGAGCGCCTCGGCGCGCTGTTCGAGGTGCTCTCGACGCCGGGGCGCGGCACGTCGGTCATGCTGACCCTGCCTTCCATGACGACGCCCACGGTCGACGCGCCGCGGCCACAGCCCTCCGCGGCCTGACGCGATGACGACGCTGCCTGACAAGATCCGCATCCTGGTCGTCGATGACCACACGCTGTTTCGCCGCGGCCTGACAGCGCTGCTGCAGCGCGACCCGCAGTTCGAAGTGGTGGGTGACGCCGGCGACGCGAGCGAAGCGCAGCGCCGCGCCCAGGAACTGCAGCCCGACGTGATCCTGCTCGACAACCACTTGCCCGGCGTCAACGGCGTCGACGCTTTGCCCGCGCTGCACGAGGCGGCTCTGGGCGTCAAGGTGCTGATCCTGACGGTGAGCGAAGACGAGCACGATCTTTCCGCGGCGCTGCGCGGGGGTGCTTGTGGCTACTTGCTCAAAACGATCGAAGGCGATGCGCTCTCGCAAGCGATCCGGCGCGCCGTGCGCGGCGAGAGCGTGGTGGCCGAGGAGATGACGGGCAAGCTGATCGCGGCCTACCGCGATGCGGCAGCGCCGCGTGCGGGCCCCGATGCCGAGCCCGCTGCGCCCGCGCCACCGGCCTCCCGACTGGATGTGATGTCGCCCCGCGAGCTCGATATCCTGCGCGGCATCGCCCGTGGCCAGGGCAACAAGGAAATTGCCCGCTCGCTCGGCATCGCCGAGACGACGGTCAAGATCCACGTGCAGCACGTCTTGCGCAAGCTCGACGTCAGCTCGCGCGTTCACGCCGCCGTTATCGCAACCGAGCACGGCCTGGGTTGATCTGGCGCAAGTGCGCGCGATCGAAGCGGCCCGGTAGTTCGTCAGGACGACGGCGACCGCGCCGCGCTAGTTCGTCTGCCGTGCCGTGCCACGCCAGCTGACCGATACCGCGATGCGGCGTTGATTTCTACAGTCTGCTCATGAAAAAAGAGCGGATCGAGACGTGACAAAAAAGAGCCAGGCGCTGGCGGTGCTGCTGGTCAGCACCCTCGCGTTCACCGTGTGCTTCATGGTCTGGATGATGTTCGGCGTGATCGGTATCCCGATCAAGAAATCGCTGGGGTTGAACGCCACCGAGTTCGGCTTGCTGACCGCGATGCCGGTGCTCACAGGTTCGTTGATCCGCGTGCCGCTCGGCATCTGGACCGACCGGTACGGCGGCCGCATCGTGATGACCATTTTGATGGCCTCGACCGTGCCGGCCATTTGGCTGATGAGCTACGCCATGGCCTATTGGCACTTCCTCGTCATCGGCATGTTCGTGGGCCTCGCGGGAGGCTCGTTCTCGGTCGGCACGCCGTATGTGGCGCGGTGGTTCCCGAAGAACCGGCAGGGCTTTGCGATGGGCGTGTACGGCGCGGGCAACTCGGGTGCGGCGGTGAACAAGTTCGTGGCCCCGGTGCTGCTGGTCGCCTTCGGCTGGACGATGGTGCCGATGGTGTACGCCGCCATCATGCTCGGCACGGTGGCGCTGTTCTGGATGTTCAGCGCGAGCGACCCGGCGCACCTCGTGCCGTCGAACACCAAGTTCAGCGACCAGCTGAAGTTGCTGAAAGAGCCGAAGGTGCTGAAGTACTGCCAGTACTACAGCATCGTCTTCGGCGGCTATGTGGCGCTGTCGTTGTGGATGGTTCAGTACTACGTCGGCGAGTACGGGCTCGACATTCGCACCGCCGCTTTGCTGGCCGCCTGCTTCTCGTTGCCAGGCGGTGTGCTGCGCGCCGTCGGCGGCTGGTTCTCCGACAAATACGGCGCGCACAGCGTGACCTGGTGGGTGCTGTGGGTCAGCTGGATCTGCCTGTTCCTGCTGTCGTATCCGCAGACCGACTTCACCGTGTTGACGGTCGATGGCGCCAAGACCTTTCACGTCGGCTTGAACGTCTACGCCTTCACCGGCCTGATGTTCATGCTGGGGATCGCGTTCGCA